>CAMEUC010000050.1 GCA_945937855.1 uncultured Clostridium sp.
TAATTGCATAATAAACAAGTAGCCAAACGCAGGGGTTTTATATATTTTATTTTTGGAGCGACTCCGGGGTGACCGCCGTAGAAAATGTTTGAGCGAAGCGAATTACATTTTCTAGGATGGGGCAGTGAAAAAAATAAAATATAAAAACCCCGACGAGATTTGGCGGATGTCCGTATATAAAAAATCTTTACACAAATTATTATTTATAAATCAGGAATAAAATTTAAGTACAAGCATAAAATTGTAAAAAACTTATGAGGAGAGTGAAAAACTATGTGGCATACACTATCATTAGAAGAGGTACGAAAAAAATTAAAAACAAATTTTGAAAGAGGACTTACAGAAGACGAGGCTGAAAAAAGAAAAGAAAAATATGGATTAAATAAATTATTGGAAAGTAAAAAAACAAATATATTTACTAAATTTATAAATCAATTTAAAGATTTCATGATAATAGTTTTGATTATTGCAGCAATTATCTCTGCTTTGCTTTCATATGTGCAGTCATCAAATGAATATGTTGATTCAATAATTATTATAGCTATTGTCATTTTAAATGCTATTATGGGAGTAGTACAGGAAAGTAAGGCTGAAAAATCATTAGAAGCTTTAAAAAAGATGTCTGCACCAACTTGCAAAGTAAAAAGAAATGGGCAAATAAAACAAGTTCCAAGTACAGAAATTGTTCCAGGTGATATAATTATTGTAGAGGCAGGAAACTATGTGCCAGCAGATGCAAGACTTATAAAAGCATATAATTTAAAAATAGAAGAATCTGCATTAACTCGGAGAAACAGTTTCCATAGAAAAAAATGCGTCTGAAATTTTAAAACAAGATGTGCAATTAGGAGATATGTTAAATATGATTTTTGCAACAACAATAGTTGTAAATCGGACATGCAGAAGCAGTTGTAGTTGAAACTGGTATGAATACCAGTGTTGGAAAAATTGCAAAAATGATAATGACTGATGAGGCCCCAGAAACACCACTTCAGAAAAAGTTAGGAGAGGTAGGGAAAAAACTAGGTCTAGCAGCTCTAGCAATATGTTTCTTAATATTTATAATAGGATTATTCAAAAAAATACCACCAATAGAAATGTTCATGACTTCTGTAGGATTAGCTGTTGCGGCAATTCCAGAAGGATTGCCAGCAATTGTAACAATTCTTTTATCAATAGGTGTTACAAAAATGGCAAAACAAAATAGCATAATTAGAAAACTTCCAGCAGTAGAAACATTAGGAAGTAGTAATATAATATGTTCCGATAAGACAGGAACATTAACACAAAACAAAATGACAGTAGTAAAAATATTTGAAAATAATTTAGTAGAACAAAATAATTTTAGTAATAATAAAAACATTTTACAATTAGCTTGTATGTGTACAGACTGTGATATTAGTTATAAAAAAAATAAAGTATTGGTGGAAGGTGAGGCAACAGAAAAAGCATTAGTAGAAGCGGCAATAAAACAAGGGCAGAATAAAGAAGAATTATATGAGCAAATGCAAAGAATAAATGAAGTATCATTTGATTCTAAAAGAAAATTAATGACAACAGTACATAAAAAAGGTGATGGATATAGAATAATTACTAAAGGTGCACCAGATGTATTATTAAATAAATGTAATAAAATATATTTAAATGGAGCAGTTAATGTATTAGATAATATGCAAAAAAGTACAATATTAAAACAAAATAACAACATGGCAAATGAAGCATTAAGAGTTATTGCTGTAGCGTATTTAGATTTAAAGAACTTACCACAACACATTGATGAAAATATAGAAAAAGATTTAATTTTTGTTGGCTTAATTGGGATGATAGACCCACCAAGGCCAGGTGTTAAGGAGGCTGTTGCAACATGTAAAAAAGCAGGAATAAAAACTATTATGATAACTGGAGATCATATTATTACAGCAAAAGCAATTGCAAAAGATTTGGGAATATTAACTTTAGGAGATAAAACATTAACAGGAGAAGAACTAGAAAAAATGCCACAAGAAAAACTAGAAAAGGACATAATGGATTATTCGGTGTTTGCAAGAGTATCGCCAGAACATAAAGTAAGAATAGTAAAAGCTTTTAAAGCAAAAGGAAATGTTGTGGCAATGACAGGAGACCGGAGTGAATGATGCTCCTGCATTAAAAAATGCAGACATAGGTATAGCAATGGGTAAAAATGGAACCGATGTAGCGAAAAATGCAGCAGACATGGTTCTTACAGATGATAATTTTGTAACAATTGTAAAAGCTGTGAAAAATGGAAGACATATATATGATAATATAAAAAAGGCAGTTCACTTTTTACTTGCAACTAATGTTGGAGAAATTGTAGTAATATTTTTTGGATTATTATTAGGTTGGGAAACGCCACTTTTAGCAATACATTTGCTATGGATAAACTTAGTAACAGATTCATTACCAGCAATAGCTCTTGGAATGGAACCAATGGAAAAAGACATAATGGATAAAAAACCACAAGATGCCAAAAAAAGTTTATTTGCAGATGGACTATGGGGAAAAATATTTATAGAAGGCGCTATGATAGGTATATTAACACTAATGGCTTTTAGTATAGGAAATAAATTATACGGATTAACAGTTGCAAGGACAATGGCATTTGCATCATTAAGCATATTAGAACTGGTGCATAGCATTAATGTAAGAACAGAACAATCAATATTTAAAATAGGAATATTCAAAAATTTATATTTAACAGGAGCAATATTATTAGGTATTTTCTTACAAGTTATTGTTATAACAATACCACAAATTTGCAATGTTTTTAAAGTGGCAGAATTAAATTCTATGCAATGGGAAATAGTTGCAGGAATTTCAATATTACCGTTAATAATTGTCGAATTACAGAAGAAAATAAATGAATATAAATTTGGAAAAGTAATCTTCTTTTCTTCCAAAGAAAAAGTTTCTAAAAACTTGCAAAATAAAAACATATAATGTATAATGTATAAGAATTATTTTAAATATTACAAAAATATTATATCTATATGACAATTGTGTGAATTCTATTGACATCTTAAAAATTTGAAATAAAATATATAGGTATAAAAGAGGTTTTTCATGAGAGTTATTAGTGGTAAGTCTAGAGGGAAAAAGCTTATTGCTTTAGAAGGAGATAATACCAGACCTACATTAGATAGAGTAAAGGAAGCACTTTTTAACAAGATACAAAATAATGTCCAAGATGCAGTTGTTTTAGATTTATTTGCTGGAACAGGAGCTTTAGGAATTGAAGCTTTAAGTAGAGGTGCAAAAGAAGCTATTTTTTGTGATAAGGTATTTGAAGCAATACAAGTAATAAAAAAAAATATAGAAAATACGAAAAACATAGAAAAATCTACTATTATAAATAAGGATTATAATGAAGTACTAAAAGGATTAGTTAAGCAAAACAAAAAAATTGACATAGTATTTTTAGATCCGCCGTATAAAACAAATTTTGCGATTATGGCATTACAAAAGATAATTATGAGCGATTTGCTAACAGAGGATGGAATTATTATTATAGAAACAGATGACATTACAAAGGAAAACGAAATAATAAAAATTAAAGAAGCTGAAATTTTTGATAAAAGAAAATATGGAAGCGTTTGGCTCATATTTATTCGAAAGGGGTAAAAAAATGGAAATTTTTACATTGTTAGAAACATTAGAGGATATAATGGAGAGAAGCAAAAACATACCATTTACTGAAAAAGGAATAGTTGAAAAAGACGAAGTATTAGAGATAATAAAGGAAATAAGATTAAAACTTCCTGATGAATTAAAACAGGCAAAATGGGTTAAAGAGGAAAGAAGTAGAATCCTTGAGGAAGCAAAAAAAGAAGCTGATGGTATAGTTAAAGAGGCAGAAAATAGAATTATTGCAATGATAGATGAACATGAAATTACAAGAAAAGCATATGACCAAAAAGCCGAAATAATAGAAACAGCAAATGAAATGTCAAGAGAAATTTCAAAAGGAACAAAAGACTATGCAGATGCTATACTTGCAAATTTAGAAAATGCAATTAACAATGTAAGCGTATCAATTAATGAAGCTATAAAAACAATAGAAATAAACAGAAAAGAACTTAAATAATATCTGAAAGTCAGAAAAATTAAATCACAAGATTTAAAACCTTCTGGCTTTTTTATTGAAATTGGTATAAAATAAATTTAAAAAATTGTAATTTGGAGGTGAGAGGTGGGAGGTGGGAAGTGTGATTGATAAGAGCAAATCTTCGAAGAAATTACCCTAAAAGCGCACCTCACACTTCTCACTTCGCACTTCAGTTTGCAAAAACCAATGTTTTTGCAAATTACAATTTGTAAAAATAATATATAATATAAAAGGAGCAGTTATGGCAAGAAAAAAAGCAAAAAGAACAGTAAAAAAACACAACAAAGACATGCAAGTAGTTATACTACTATTACTTAGTGTGCTATCAGCAATACTAATATACGTACAATCTGGATATATTGGAGAACACTTAAGCCCAATGCTAGGTGGAGCTATTGGTTGGATAAAATACATCATACCAATAGGAAGTTTTTCAATTGCAATAAGTATAGCATGTGATAAAGATAAACAATATGTCACATCAAAATTAATACAATATTTTATATTGCTAATATGTATCTCTGTTTTAATTACAATTTTTAAAGGAAGTATAGATATACAAAACAAAGAATTTGAAGAATCAGTAGTGGAAGCTTATCAAGATGGGTTAAAAAGTATTGGTGGAGGAGCAGTAGGAGCAATAGTAGCATATCCTTTAGTACAATTAATAGATGAAGCAGGTACAGTAATACTTTCTATAGGTGTTGGAATTATATCTATTATTTTCCTATATGGGGTAAAACCAGCAGAACTTGTAAAAAATATGGTAGAGGAAAGACAAGAACAAAAAGAGGAAAGAGAAAAATCAAAATATAAAGAAGAAAAAGTATCAAAAAGAAAATATACAGAAAACATAGAACCTGAAATAGAAATAAAAGAAGAAAGAGAACACTTAAAATTATTTAATAAAAAAGATAAGAAACAACTAGAAAAAGAAAATTCAGAGATTTTAGATGAACAGATAAAAATAAAAATGCCATCAGATGATAAAAATGATAAAATAGACAATAAAAATGCGAATGGATTATTTAAAAAACAAGAGGAAATAAAAGAAGATAAATCAAGAGAAGTATTAACCTTAGAACATGCTTTAACAGTGGAAGATCAAAAATATGAATTTCCACCTATTAACTTTTTAAAAGAAGGAAAGGTCGGAACAAAAAGTTCGAAAAAAGCAATTCAAGATACAGCAAGTAAATTACAAAGAACTTTATATAGTTTTGGAGTTTCTGCAAAAGTTGAAAATGTATCTGTTGGACCAACAATTACTAGGTATGAACTTAAACCAGCAGAAGGTGTGAGAGTAAATAAAATAGCAAATTTAGCAGATGACATTGCTCTTAGTTTGGCTGCTGAAAGCATTAGAATAGAAGCTCCAATACCAGGTAAACAAGCTGTAGGGATAGAAATACCAAATAAAGAAAAAGAGGTTGTTGCATTAAGAGATGTTATTGATAGTGATAAATTTAGAGATGCAAAATCAAAACTTACATTTGCATTAGGTAAAGACGCGGCAGGAGAACTTGTTACAGCAGATATAGCAAAAATGCCTCATGTACTTATTGCAGGAAGTACAGGCTCTGGAAAGAGTGTATGTATAAATACATTAATTACAAGTATTATATATAAAGCAAAACCAAGTGAAGTAAAACTTGTAATGGTAGACCCTAAGGTAGTAGAACTTTCTATTTATAATGGAATACCACATTTATTAATACCAGTAGTAACAGATCCTAAAAAAGCAGCAGGAGCACTTGCTTGGGCAGTCCAAGAAATGGAAAATAGATATCATTTATTTGCAGAAAAGAATGTAAGAGAAATAGAAGGGTATAATGAAGCTTTAGAAAAAGAAGGATTAGACGAAAAATTACCACAAATAGTAATTATTATAGACGAGCTTGCAGATTTAATGATGGTAGCATCAAAAGATGTTGAAGAAGCAATTTGTAGATTGGCACAAAAAGCTAGAGCTGCAGGAATGCACTTAGTAATAGCAACACAAAGACCATCTGTTGATGTAATAACAGGATTAATTAAAGCAAATATTGCAACAAGAATAGCTTTTGCTGTAACTTCTCGGAGTGGATTCTAGAACTATTTTGGACTGTGGAGGAGCAGAAAAATTACTTGGAAAAGGTGATATGTTGTTTGCAATGTCAGGAGGACAGAAAAAACAAAGAGTTCAATGTGCATACATATCAGACGGTGAAGTAGAAAAAATAGTAGAGTTCTTAAAAGAGAATGGAGGAGCAACATATAGTGAAGACGTATTAGAAAAAATAGAAAAAGTAAATTCTACAGATAAAGAATTAGATGAAGACCCAGATGATGATACAGATCCATTTTTAATGGAGGCAATAGAAGCAGTAATAGATATGGGACAAGCATCTGCGTCATATATACAAAGAAAATTCAAAGTAGGATATGCAAGAGCTGCTAGAATAATAGACCAAATGGAAGAAAGAGGAATAATTTCTGGGTATGAAGGAAGTAAACCAAGAAAAGTATTAATGCCAAAAGAAAGATGGGAAGAATTAAAAATGGCACAGCCACCAGTAGAAAATTCAGAAGAAGAATAAATAAAAAATATTTATTCAGTTAAAATATGCAATTTGTAGGGAACGACGCCCTCGTCGTTCCTTAATAAAAAATATTTAAATTTTAATTTAACAGAATCAATTATTATTATTTAATCAATTAATCAAACGAAAGAAGGTGAAGTTTTGGAAAAAGAAACATTAATTGCAAAATTAAATATTAAAGATTATAATAAAGAACTAGAAAATATTTTGCAAAAAAAAAATTTTTCAAAAACTGTTAAAAACCTTCTTTTAAGTATGCTTTACAAAATAGAAAATTCGTATGAAGATTATAAAAAAGTAACAGTAGAAGTTCCATCTAAAAGAGAATTTATAGAAGAATTATTAAGAATTATAGAGCAAGATTGCCAAAATATAGAAATTGTAAAACCAAGCTTAGAAGAAACAGAAAACATATTAGGAGATAAAAAAAGTATAGTAGTAAAAAAAGAAAACAAGATAATTACATATCAAAATGAACAGGCTGTTTTAGAAGCAATATATAAACTAAATAGTAAAAGGTTCAACATAGAGCCAGTAGATGAAATAAGTAATAAAGCATTATCATATGTTTTAAATACAGGAGAAACAATTTCTAAAAGTCAAGTAATAAGAGATTTTGATGGTTGGTCTTGGAATACTGAAAATAATGAGCAAGAAAATAATACACAATATTTGATATATGAATTCTTAGTTTATTTAATAGGATATCAAAATTTAAATTCTAATAAAAAGCTTAATATAGAGGAATTAGAAAATTTATTAAAAACAAAATATAAACCTACTTTATCTGAAAAAATAGTAAAAATTGCAAAACAAATATCAATAATAGAATATATAAAACAAGATACTAATGAAAAACAATCACTCATAGAAACTAGAGAAACTTTAAAAACAAAAATAAATTTAATGGAAGACAAGAAAAGGTATATTGAAGATATTACTAATGAGAAGAAGGAATACATAAAAGAAATAGAACAAATAGATAGATATATAAATGATGACATTGCCCTAAAGAAAGAATATATAAAACAAAATGAGGCATTACCACAAGAAGAAAGAGTATTTTCTTTAAGTGATTTTAGTGAAATAGTTCAAGAAAAAAGAAAAAAATTAGCTATTGAAATTGAAATTTTAACAGAAAAATTAAAACCTAAAAACTATGTAAAAGAAAAAGCAAATTTAGAAAAAAAATTTGATTTTATTAATGAATTAAATTTAGAAGAACCGAATATTTTTAAATTTATGGAGGATTTTATAAAGCTATTATTTAAAGCATTAAATGAACAAATAGATAAAATGACACAAAAAAGTGAACTTATAGAAGAAATTTATAAATTAAGATATTTAGGTTTACTTAATATAGACGAAAA
>CAMEUC010000051.1 GCA_945937855.1 uncultured Clostridium sp.
GATTACTTAGAGGTGCCTAAAAAAGAAAAATCAAACCCCGACGAGATTTGGCGGATGCCTTTTGATATTTTTAACAAATACGGTACTCACACAAATTACAATTTGAATTAAAGGGGAAATCTATGAACACAGTTTCGTTTCCAGGATTAAATATAGAATTTAATATTTCAAGGGTAGCAATTAAAATATTTGGAATAGAAATATATTGGTATGCTATATTAATGGTAGGAGCAATGATTATTGCAATATATATGTTCAAAAAAAGAAATGGCCTATACAATATAAAATTTAGCGAAATACTAGACCTGGCGATATATTTAATACCAATATCACTAATATCTGCAAGACTATATTACATATTATTCAATTTAGAATACTATATATCGAACCCCAGCCAAATTTTTAATACAAGAAATGGAGGAATGGCAATATACGGAGGTATAATTGGAGGTGCAATTACATGCTTCGTATTTTGCAAAAAAAGAAAAATAAACATATTAGATTTAATAGATTACATAGTACCAGGGTTAGTATTAGGACAAGCCATAGGAAGATGGGGAAATTTTATAAATGTAGAAGCATATGGAACACAAACAGATTTGCCATGGAGGATGGGAATAGTAGAAGCGGGGAAATATATAGAGGTACATCCAACATTTTTATATGAATCATTAGCATGTTTTGCTATTTTTATAATTTTATTAATTCTAAAAAATAAAAGAAAGTTTAAAGGCCAAATTGCTTGTATATATTTAATATTATATTCACTAGAAAGAATATTTGTAGAAGGGTTGAGGACAGATAGTTTAATGCTAGGTAATATAAGAGTATCACAAATGCTATCTATAATTATATTGATAATTTGCTTAGCAATATATGTCGTAAAAATGCTTAAAATATCAAGAAATGAGAACAAAAATAAAAAAACAAAAATAACTGCAAAAAAATAAAGAAAAAACTTGTACGAAAAACAGCTATTTAGCTGTTTTTTTATTGACCTAAATGTAAAAACATGTTATTTTATCATTATTCAAAAGAGAAAATCCTAGAAAAAAAGGAGAGTGTATAGAAAAATGGAAGAAGAAATAATAAAATTAAGAGAAAAATTAAATAAAAGTATAGCAAATGATGAAAAATACGAAATAATATATAAATTGAGTATAGAATTGGACGAATTAATTGCAAAATATTACATAAAAAATGTAAAATATGTATAATAGCAAGCAACACTTATGTTGCTTGCTATTATTTTTTCCCAAAAAACTATTTACAAAAAACAACAAAATATGCTAAAATCAAGTGAGAAACAACTAAATAGTTGAAAAATTGGAAAAAATGTGTTATAATCATAACAGAATTAAAAGGAGGTACAAATATGAAGTTAAAAATAATAAAAAAAATCATGTTTTTAATAATGCTTGTGTTTGTACTAATATCTTTTAAAGAAGTATGTTTGGCGGAAGATACAGAAGATATATTAAAAACAGAAGACTATAATACTACACTTCAATATGATGAAGCTTCATATATATTTGAAAGAGGTGGAGCTATAATACAAATTTTAAGAAATATAGCAGCAATTGTTTCAGTAGTTACACTTTCAATAATAGGAGTAAGGTATATGGTAGGAAGCATAGAGCAAAAAGCTGAATATAAACAAACAATGATGCCGGTAGTAATAGGATGTATTCTAGTAGCAGGACTTTCAGCAATATTAACTCTAATACAAGGAATCTTTTAGCATAGGGGTGATTAAATGAAAAATATAAAAAGAATAAATATAATAATAATATTTATAATTACATTGAATATAATTTTTTCGTTACCCTTACAAGCTATAGGAGATGTATTTTCAGATGCAGATAATTTTTTAAAAGAGCGGAGATTCAATATCTACTGCGATAAATGAAACACAACTACAAGATACTTCAGATTTTATATATAAGTTATTACTAGCAATAGGAATAGTAGTAATGTTTATAGTGGGTATTGTTATAGGTATACAATTTATGGTAGCAAGCGCAGAAGACAAAGCAAAAGTAAAAGAAGCCTTAGTTCCTTATGTAATAGGATGTGCTGTAATATTTGGAGCATTCACAATATGGAGTATGGTAGTAAATGTAATGCAAAAAACATTTTAAAAAAAGTTTTTAACTTTTTCTAATAAAAATTAGAAAGTTTAAATAAAAAAATAAAAAAAGGATAGGAGGGAAAAGAAATGAATAAAACAATAAAGATTACATCAGCTCTTTTAATAGCTATATTATTAGTGTCAATAATGAGCCAAATTTGCTTTGCAAGTAATTATACGGGCATCATAAATGAGGTTGATAAGGCAGGAAAAGGTGTATCAAACAATATAGGTGGTGTAAAAACAGTAGCAGGTAACGTTATAAAATTAATTAGAAACGTTGCAGCAATTGCAGCAGTAGTAATTATATCTATACTAGGTATTAAGTACATGGTGGGAAGTACAGAAGAAAGAGCAGACTACAAAAAATCTTTCATACCTTTAATAGTAGGTATAGTAGTTGTTGTAGCAGCAGCTTCTATAGCATCATTACTATTTGGACTTATGTAAAAATATAAATAAAAAAAGAGCGTTCTTCAAAGAACGTTCTTTTTTTTGCTTCTCGTGTCTCACTTCCAGCTTCTCACCTCTCAAATATTACAAAAAAATTACATTTTTGTAAAAAAAGCTGTTTTTTTCGATAAAACTTTACAATATAGTGTTTTTTTTGGTATAATATAAGTGTATAGATAGATTCAAAGGAGGAGAAAAATGGCTACACATGAAATACCAAGAAATGTAAAAGGTGAACGGAAGATTGCTAATGATTTTTACTACAAAATCGCTAATAGCAAGTACAGTGGGAGCAGCGATAGGATTTGCTGTATATTATTTTTTTAAAACAATTTTTGGAATAGGAAAAATGGGGCTGCTAATTACATTATTATTTGCAGCAATTGGATATGGAATTACTACATTAAAAGTACCTGAGTCTAATAATTTTGAAATAACAAGGAAAACAGGAGGAGATAGAATGGATGATGTACTTTTAAGGGCACTAAGATTTAAACAAAAAGGAAAAAGAATATATTTATATACAAAGGAGGAAAATAAAAAATGAGTTTTTCAGATGTTTTAAATATTATATTAGCATGTTTAATTATGGCAGTTATGGTATTAGCATTAATATATATATATATGTCATATAAAAATAAACAAGAGTCAGAAAATAAAATAAATAATGAAGAGGGTGGAAACAGTATACCTAAAGGGAAACAAAAATCCAATTCATATACAAAAATACCTGTATTCGATTTTATGCAGTTTGATAAAATTGAAGATAACATGATAGTACAAGATGGTGGAGCAAGATATTTAATGGTTGTAGAATGCGAAGGTGTAAATTATGACCTAATGTCAAGCATGGAAAAAACAGCCGTAGAAGCAGGATTTGTACAATTTTTAAATTCTTTAAGATATACAATACAAATATATACACAAACTAGAACAGTAAATATTGAAGATAGTATTTTAAATTATAGAGCAAGAGTAGATGAAATAAATAAAAATTTAGAGAGTAAAAAAAGAAAATATACAACAATGTTACAAGAAGGAATCGCAACACAGAAACAAAAAGATGATGCAAAAATGGAAATAGCAAGATTACAAAACTTATATGATTATGGAGTAGATGTAATAGATAATATAGAAAAAACTAGCCAGAATAAAAATGTATTAAGAAAACATTACTACATAATAGTGCCATATTATTCATCAGAAATAGATAATGATTTGCTAGACCAAGAAGAAAAGAGAAATATGATATTTGCAGAATTATACACAAGAGCACAATCAATAATAAGAACATTGTTTGCATGTAGTATGAAATGTAAAATATTAAATTCGTATGAACTTGCTGATCTACTATATGTAGCATATAACAGAGATGAATCAGAAACATATGGAATAGATAAAGCTTTAAGAGCAGGATATACAGAATTATATTCTACAGCACAAGATATAGTAGATAAAAAAATGGAAGCTTTAGATAAAAAAATAGAAGAAGATGCTTTAAAACTAGCAGTAGAAAAAGTTGAAGAAGTAAAATCAGAAAGAGCAAAAAGATTGGCAAGAAAAGAAAAAAGCTTTGAAGAATTAGTGAAAGAAATGGCCCAAAAGTTATTAAAAGAAAATCAAACAATATTAGGGAAAGAGATAACAGATGAGGCTATAAATAAAATAAAAGAGACAAAAGAAAAAGGGGGAAATAAGAATGAAGAAAAAACAGAAAAAAGAACTAGAAAAAATGCAAAATAGTTATAACGAAGTAGAAGAACCACAATATGAAATTTTAAGAGAAAAGACTCTTAAAGAATTAATAGCACCATCTGGAATAGATGCTTCTAATATAGATCATTTGGAAATAATTTCAAACACTACAAGATATGCTAGAAGTTTCTTCGTATCAAGTCTTCCTAGAATGTGTACATTCCCAGAGCTGTTTAGAGATATGTATTTGTTTGGGGATATTAATACATCTATATATATAACGCCTGTGCCAGAGGCAAGGTCACAAAATGAATTAAATAGAGTAATAAACCAATTAGAAACAGAAAGAATTGTTGCAGCTGATAGAGGAAATATAAACAGAGAAAGTATATTAGCACAAAAAAGATTAGAAGCAGAGCAATTAAGAGACCAGATAGCTGCAGGGTTCAATAAACTTTATGAAGCATCAATAGTTGCAACATTATTTGCATACAATTTGCAATCATTAGAAGCATATACAAAATTACTTGCGACAGAAATGTCTAAAAATTTAGTAGGAATAAAGTCTGCTTGGGCAATGCAAGAAGAAGCTTTTAAGAGTAATTTACCATTAATGAAAGACCAAATGAAAAGGACACATACATTTGACCGTAATTCAATGGCAACAGTATTCCCATTTACAACATCAGAAATTGGACATCTAACAGGAGTTCCTCTTGGAATTAACAAGCAAACTGGTGTACCAATCCTTTTTGATAATTTCCATAAAGATTTGGCAAATTATAACATGGTAGTATTTGCTAAATCTGGCGCAGGTAAATCTGTTACAATGAAAACATTAATATCTAGATCTTGCGTACTTATGGGAATAGAAAGCTTAGCTTTAGATGCTGAAGGTGAGTATAGAGCGGTGGCTGATGCTTTAGGTGGAGTGAATGTTGTAATAAGCCCTACATCATCAACAATCATAAATTTATTTGATATAGAAGTTGAATATGTAAAAGATGAAATAACTGGAAAAGAAAGAGCAGTTTTAAATGTAGAAAATAAAGTAGAGGACGTTACACAAGCAATTCTTACTATGGCAAGAGGTAGTACTCAAAGTAAAGAAGTAAACGAACTTACAAAGCAAATAATTGCAGAAACAGTTTCAGATGAATATGTAAGATGTGGAATTACTTCAGATCCAAGTAGTTTATATAAACCATCTGCAAATGCTCTAAAAGGAAACTTGTATAGAGAAAAGAAATTAATGCCAACTATAGGTTCTTGGTATAAAACATTAGAACAAAAAGCAAAGGAAAATAAGGATAAAAACTATGAGTTCCATTATAGCTATTTACTTAAAGTTATGAAACAATATGTAAGAGAACTTGGAGGACAAATGGCATATTTTGATGGACAATCTACATTTGAATTGTTAGACCATATACCATTTATAAATTTAGATATATCACAATTAGAAGAAAGGTTTGCAAGACCACTTGCACAGCAAATACTACTTTCTTGGATATGGGAAAAATACGTAAAGAAAAATAGTGAAGATAGAGAAAGAGCAACTAAAAAAAGAGTTTTAATAGATGAAGCGTGGATGTTACTTCCATTTTCTGAAGCAGTAGATTTTTTAAATAAAATGGCAAGACGTGCAAGAAAAAGAAATGTATCGCTTGCAATAATTTCACAAAGATTCCAAGACTTCTATGAAAATGAGGCAGCACAAGCAGTTCTTACATCTGCAGATACAAAACTGTTTTTAGCACAGGATAAATCAGAAATTCAGTATTTAACAGAAGTATTTAAGTTAAGCGAAGGAGAATCAAATTTCTTAGTTACATGTTTAATAGGTGAGGGATTATTGAAAGTTGGATCAGATACAGCAATTATACAAATAACACCAACTAAGAAAGAATTTAAGTTTGTTGAAACAAACTTAAATAAATTAAAAGAAGGGAACTAAAGACATAAAAATTTTTAAGGAGAAGAAATGAAACCTTATGTGAATAAAAAAATAACTAAGAATTTAATAATTATATTTGTATTTATGATAATTACAAATACTTTATTACCAAACTTCGTGCAAGCAAAGTTAGACACAGAAAGTGGAGGAGGACTTTTAGCTCCACTTGAGCAATTTATTGTATTTTTATGCGATAAAGTAATGCAATGGTTACAAAATACATTTACTTCTAATCAAAGTATTGATAGAGGAGACGGAATATATAATTTTCAATATTCTCCAGCAATAATATTTTCAGGAACAGTACCAGCATTAGATATAAACTTTATAGAACCAAATGAAGATGTAAGAAACAGTAATAACTATGGAAAATATGTCGAAGATAATATTATGCAATTTTTTTATGATAAAAATGATGATAGTACTGGATATGAAAATGCCAAGACTAATTTCAATAATAATAATTTATACTATTATATTGAGGGAGGATTAATAGGACCTGCTAATGCATCATATCAGGCTTATTATTGGGTAGAGAATGACACATTATATATTGAATGTATGTTTGATAATGGAGCAGGAGTATATATTACTGGTTCAAGATATGAGTATTATTCTACATCTTTTTCTATAAATGACCCAGAGGTTCAAGGAGCGTTAGGAGAAATATCATATTCTTCTACAGCCCAAAAACTACAAAAAACTATAGCTACATGGTATAAAGCATTAAGAAGAATAGCATTAGTAGGGTTACTTTCTGTACTTGTATATGTAGGAATTAGAATAGTTTTAACAAGTGCATCTGCAAAAGATAATTCTAAATATAAAAAAATGTTAACAGATTGGCTAGTAGCATTATGCTTACTTTTTACATTACATTATATAATGAGTTTTACATTAACAGTTACTAAAGAACTTTCTAGTATTTTCCAAACAGGGGAGACAGATGAATTGTTAAATACATTAAGAGCAGAAATATTTAAAGGCGATTCTTGGGGAGAAGTAACGTCTAGTGTTATAATGTATGTGGTATTAACAATATTTACAGTTATATTCACATTTAAATATATGAAAAGGGTATTATATATGGCATTTTTTACACTAATAGCTCCATTAGTTACATTTACATATCCATTAGATAAAATAAAAGATGGACAAGCACAAGCTTTTAATATGTGGATAAAAGAGTATGTATATAATGCATTGATACAAGTAATACATTTAATAATATATTATGTTTTAGTAGGTAGTGCAATTGAATTAGTAAAAATTTATCCATTATATGCTTTGGTTGTAATTGGTTTTATGACACAGGCAGAAAAGATAGTAAGAAAAATGTTTGGTTTCCAAAATGCAACAACACTTGGAACAGTTGGTGCAGCTGCAACAGGTGGATTAGTTGCAAATGCTATGAATAAATTACAAAGAATGCCAAAACCTCCGCAAGGTGGAAAAGAAGGAGGAGAATCAAAAGGAGTAAGGACAGCTTCAAGCGATCCACTTGCTTCACTACAAGCTGGTGGAGCACATGTACCAAGTGCACCGACACCAAGTACACAAACACCAAGTACACAAACACAAAGTACACAGGCACCAAGTACGCCATCTGCGAATACTACTGTAGCTAATACAACAACTCCAACAAACTCTGGAAATGGTTCAGGAGCAAGTGATAAAGAAACAAGAAAAGAAAAACTTAAAAGAGGATTGAAAGGAGTAAGAGCTATTGCTGGAAAGTATACAAGACCAGTTTTATCCAAGGGAGCAGGACTATTTGTAGGAGGAGCAGGAGCAATGGTAGGATTAGCAGCAGGAGTAGCACAAGGAGACT
>CAMEUC010000052.1 GCA_945937855.1 uncultured Clostridium sp.
GCGTATGCCTTGGAGAGTTTGATCTTTTAAAAAAATCATACAAAAGGTAGGCTGAAAAGCAGTGACACACAAATTACAATTTATTTTATTTTTTGTAATTTTTTTAAAAATATTCGTTTTTGAATATTTTTTGAATTTTTGAAAATAATATTTATAGATAGCTTGATTTAAAAGCATTTTTATATACATTTTATAGAAAGGGGAAATTATTATGAATAACGATTCACATGCTCGAAGCAATAATGGAACTAGTACAGTGTGGCAAATAGTAGGTCGTTTAATTACTGCTGCTATTGTTTTAGCTATAACTGCTTTCTTTACTCCAGGTTTTTCTATTCGTAATTTCTGGGCTTTAGCTTTAGCTGCTGTTGTACTTACTGTTTTAGATTATTTAATAATTAAATTCACTGGACTAAATGCATCACCTTTTGGTAAAGGTTTCGTTGGTTTCATTCTTTCTGCTGTTATTCTTTATGTTACACAGTATTTTGTAGCTGGATATTCTATTTCTTGGCTAGCTGCAATAATTGGTGCTTTAATCTATGGTATTGTTGATTATTTAATACCTGGCAACCAAGAAATGTAAAAAAAACCGATATAGATTTTTTAATCTATATCGGTTTTTTCTTTATCTTTTATTAATGTACATTAACTGTAATTTTATTTAATAAATTTACATAATTTTCTAAAAATGCTTTTTGAGTTTCTGTTTCTACAATATAATAAACTGTTTCATCATCAGTTGCAGAATAAATTCCTTTTAAAGTAGTATCTATTATTGTATCACCAGTTTCTAATTCAATTAATCCATATTTTCCATCTTTACATACTACAATTGATTCTGGAATATTTTCATTTAATTCAGGTACAATTAATGTGTAATTTATTTCTCTTTCTTTATTTTCTGGATATCCTATAGAATCATATTCAATTTCATTTAAAATTTTTCCTTCTTCTGTCATAATTCCATACTTATCTAATTTTTCTACTTTATATAATAATGGAGTATAATTTAATATTTCTATACTATCATATTGCAAATTAACTTTTGTTTTACTATCTTTTGTTATAATACCAAATTTATCATTTGTGTTTGAAACTATAAAGTCTCCTGTGTATTCACAAAATGTAATATTATTATATTTATTTCCTATTATTTCTTCTCCATTTAAATTAGTTACTCCATATTTGCCATCTTTATTTATAATTCTATAGTTATATGATAGTGCTTTTATATTTTCTACGTTATCACTAATAGTAATATTTTCTGTCTTTAAATTTTCAGCTGTTTGTGCAATTAAATATTCACCAGACATTATTATTGTTTCATTATTTTTTTGCGAGTAGCTAACAATTAAATTCATCGCCTTAGGCAAATCATCTAAACTAATATATAAACTATCATCACCTTGTATTATTGGTTTTTGTATATCATAGTACTCATAATCTGTATTACTATCTTCTTTTGTTTTATATATTTTTTTTGAATCTGCAAAGAATTGTATTATGTTCATTTTATTATCTATATATCCTTGTTTTTGATCTTCTCCTGGTATTTTAAATTCTCCATTTTTATAATTATATCCTAATTCATTACATAATAATCTTAATGATATATATTTGTCTCCATTTTCTGTTGTAAATAATTTTAAGTTTTCTTGTGCTGTTTTTTTACCATTTATAGAAATTGTATATGCTTTATTTTCGCCTTGTGAAGATAAATATACTATTGATGCCCCTATAATTAAACATAAAACTACTGATATTATTAATAAAGTTAATACCACCTTTTGCCCTGTTGATTGTTTCTTTTTTTTGTTATTATTATCTTGTAATAAATCCATTATATCCCTCCTCAATCTTTTGTATAACCATATTTTTTATAAAATTCATTTTTAAAGTTTAGTAAATTATCATTCTTTATTTCTATTCTAACTCTTTCCATGAGTTTAGTCAAGAACCTTAGGTTATGAATTGATAATAATCTTACTCCTAAAATTTCATTTGCTTTTATTAAGTGCCTTATATATGCTCTTGTATAATTTTTACAAGTATAACAATCACATTCTTCATCTAATGGTCTCCAATCTCTTTCATATGTTGCATTTCTAACAACCACTTTACCATTCCATGTCATTGCTGTTCCATTTCTGGCAATTCTAGTTGGAAGAACACAATCGCACATATCAATTCCAGCAATTGCTGCTTCTATTAAATAATCTGGTGAGCCTACTCCCATTAAATATCTTGGCTTATCTTTTGGCATTAAAGGCGTAGTATATCTTAGTATTCTTAAGAATTCTTCTTTAGGCTCCCCTACACTTATTCCACCTATTGCATATCCAGGAAAATCTAGTTTTATTAAATCCTCTGCTGATTTTTTTCTTAAATCTTCATAAAATCCACCTTGTATTATTCCAAATAATCCTTGGTCTTTCCTTTTTTGAGCTTCTTTACATCTTATAGCCCATCTAGTTGTTCTTTCCATTGAATTTTTTGTATATTCATATGTTGATGGATATGGGCAACATTCGTCAAAAGACATTATTATATCTGCACCAAGATTTTCTTCTATTTCCATTACTTTTTCTGGAGAGAAAAAGTGTCTACTTCCATCTAAATGTGATTTAAATTCTACACCTTCTTCAGAAATTGTTCTTAAATCACTTAAACTAAATACTTGGAATCCTCCACAGTCTGTTAGAATTGGCCTGTCCCAATTCATAAATTTATGTAATCCTCCTGCTTCTTTTACAATCTTGTCCCCTGGTCTTAAATATAAATGATATGTGTTTGAAAGTATTATTTGTGCTTTTACTTCTTCTTTTAATTCTTCAGGTGTTAATGATTTTACTGTTGCTTGTGTTCCAACTGGCATAAATATTGGTGTTTCTATATCTCCGTGTGGAGTGTGCACTATTCCTCTTCTTGCTCCTGTTTGTTTGTCTTCATGTAATAGTTCGTATGTTATTGCTGGTTTCATTATTTTTTCTCCCTTATTTATTATATTACCCTTAAGTCCGCTAAATCTCGTCGGGATTTGATTTTTCTTTTTTCAGGCTCCTCTAAGTAATCCCTACTCAGATTCTCCTAAAAAAAGAAAAATGAAACCCCTGCGTTTGGGTACTTTACGGCATAAAGTAAATTTAGCTTATAAGCATTGCATCTCCAAATGAAAAAAATCTGTATTTTTCTTCTACTGCTGTTTCATAGGCCTTCATTATAAAATCTTTTCCAGCTAATGCTGATACTAGCATTATTAGTGTAGATTCTGGTAAATGGAAGTTTGTAATTAAGTTATTAATACATTTAAATTTATATCCCGGATAAATAAAAATACTTGTATCTCCTTCTGTTTCTTTTAACATTCCATTTTCGTCTGCAACTGTTTCTAGTACTCTACAAGAGGTTGTCCCAACTGCAATTACTCTGTGTCCATTTTTCTTTGCTCTATTTATTTTGTCTGCCTCTTCTTGTTTTATATAAAAATGTTCTGTATGCATGTTGTGTTCTTCGATATTCTCAACTTTTACAGGTCTAAATGTTCCAATTCCTACATGCAAAGTTACTTTTGCTATTTCTACTCCCTTTTCCTTTATCTTTTCTAGTAATTCTGGTGTAAAATGTAAACCTGCTGTCGGAGCTGCTGCTGAACCCTCATGTTTTGCATATACAGTTTGGTATCTATCTTTATCTTTTAACTTTTCTGTTATATATGGTGGTAGTGGCATTAAACCTATTTGGTCTAATATTTCATTAAAAATTCCTTCATAATAAAATTTTACTTTTCTATTACCATTTTCTAGCATTTCTAATATTTCAGCTTGAAGTAATCCTTCTCCAAAATTTACTTTTACTCCGGTTTTCAATTTTTTCCCTGGTCTTACCATTACCTCCCAAATGTCTTTTTCTATTTGTTTTAAAAGTAAAAATTCTACATGGGCTGGTTCGTGTTCATTTGTTTCATTTATTTTTACTCCATAAAGTCTGGCTGGTATTACTTTTGTGTTATTTATTACTAAGCAGTCACCTGGTTCTAAATAATCTATTATATTTTTAAATGTTTTATGTTCTATTGTTTGTGTTTCTCTATTTAAAACCATTAATCTAGATTCGTCTCTATTTTTTAACGGATGTTGTGCTATTAATTCCTTTGGCAAGTTATAATTAAAATCTGATACTTTCATTTTTATCCCTTCTATTTTTATAGTACTGATAATATTACATTTGCTAATGATTTTATTTCCTCTAATATATTTTGTGGTTCTTTATTAAATTCTATTTCTACAGAATATTTGAAATCAGACTCATGTACTGGTTTTAAAGTATATGTTATCTCATTTAAACCAACATATTCTTTTGTTGTTTCATCTAGTATTTTACAATTCATATAATCCTCATACCAATTTTTTAAGCCAATTAATCTTTCTTCTTTATATCCATATTTCTCATAATCATGTAATGCAGGTATTTCATACCCATCTTCTACTAAATTCCTTTCTAATGTATGTAAAAACTCATGAATAAAAACTTCCTCTGGAAATGTATTTATTCTATATTCATATTGATATGTATAGTCATTTTTTACATTAGACATCCTTATATTAGAGAAACCAATTCCGTATAAGTCCATACTTCCGAAGTCCTATCCAATCTTTTACTGGTATTTCTTTTTCAGTTGTCCCCATTCTTAATGTAGCAAAAATATAATCATATTCATTGTTTAAAACAATATCTTCTATCATATGATTTATATCATACGGATCAATATAATATCCATGCTCATCTGAATATGAAATTGTAGTAATAGGCTCATCTATCTCATATATTTCATAGCTAAGTTTCATTTTTCCATTGCTTAGACTATTACATGATGTTTTAAATCTTTGCATATTACTTTTTACACTTTCAATATCAGACATAGTCATTGAGAAATTCATTCTTTCCCCATTTATTTCTACATCTATATTTTTAAAAATAAAACATGCAAATTTCCAATTTGAATCTTCTGATTTTATTCCTTTTTCTAATTTAAAATCTGAAAACCAAGCAGTCCCCGCTGCAGTTCCAGTATTTCCACCCAATCTAAAACCAATTTTTAAATTTGTCCTATTTTTGGAATCAAATAATAATTCTATTGTCTGCCAATCTTCTGTTCCAACAATACTTTTAGAAATTTCTGGCTGTTCTATTATTGAAATATTTGCCCCTCCATCTGTATTAACTTTAGATGGCACAACATTTTCTGTTTTTACTTTACAAGAAATTTTATAGACGGTATTTGGTTCTACTTCTATTTCTTTATAAAAAGCTGCATCATTTTGCTCGGGAGAAACTATTTTATAACTATTTTCTTCGTTATACTTTATGTCCATGTCTCTATTAAATTTAGATATTCCCATAGTAGCTTCTGCTTTTACGAAACCATTAAAATAATTTAATTTAAATATTCCAAATAATTTATAAATTGCAAATAATAAAATTATTATAAATATCCATGAAAAAATCTTTGAAACAATCGATTTTTCTTTTTTCATATGTTCTTCACCTTAATTGACTTTCTTTTTTATTTTTTTTAATGCTTCTGGTCTTTGTAGCATTATAACATGCCCACAACCTTGGCATCTAAATTTAAAATCTACACCTATTCTGGTTATTTCCCAATATTTACTACCACATGGATGTGGTTTTTTGAATTCTACAATATCGCCTATTTTATATTCCATATTGATTCCTTCTTTTGACGCCTGCCAAATCTCGTCGGGGTTTATATATTTTAAATCGCTCATTGCTTCCCACCGGCGCTGTAACAAGGCTTCGCCTTTAACAGCCCACGGCGGTCCCCACGGAACAATTCGCTTCTTAAAATATACAAAACCCTGCGTTTGGCTATTGTATATTTTTATCATATTAATTTAAAATTCTGCTTATTCTTTGTTTTATGCTGTTTTCTCCTAATACTTGCATTATTTCATATAGGTCTGGTGTGTTGCTTCTTCCTGTTAGTGCAACTCTTATAACTGTACTTATATCTCCTACGTGTCCCTTATATTTTTCTGGTTCTTGTTTATATTGTTTTACCTCTCTTGCATAACCTTTTTCTTCAGCTAAATCTTTAATTTTATCAAACCAAGTTTGTTTATCATCATTAATATCAAAATACTTTTCTATATATAAATTTAATATATCTTTTATTTCTCCTTCGTCATTTATTTTTTGGAATTCATATGTTGTATTTTTATTAAATTTTTCATCATACATATAAATAATTGAATTCTTTACATCAGACCATTTTGCTATATCTTTTCTTGGTTTTACATTTCCTCTTTCAATTCCAAGAATTTTTAAAGAATAGTCTTTGTTTTCCAATAATTCTTTTAATTCCTCATCATATTTATTTGCCCAATTAAATGCTTCTGTGTAAATTTTTTCTGCATCAAATTTACAAATTACATTTTTAGAAACATCTAGTAATTTTACCATATCAAATACTGCGCCACTAACACTCATTTTGTTTAACTGTAATTCAAATTCATCAATTGATTTATCTGGATTTGCTCTTCTCCATGGTTCAAATGTAGAGTTTGCAATATTTAGCAAGTATTCTACTACTGCTTCTTTTGGTATTCCTTCTTCACTATAATAGCTTACTGCTGCTTCTGGGTCTTTTCTTTTACTTATTTTTCTCTTATTTCCATTTTCATCTTTCATTATTGTAGATGTATGGGCATATTTAGGTGGTTTAAATCCTAATGCATAAAATAGTTCTAAGTGAAGTGGTAATGAAGATAACCATTCATCTCCTCTTATTACATGTGTTACTCTCATTAAATGGTCATCAACTGCATGTGCGAAGTGATATGTTGGTAATCCATCTGCCTTTATTATTACTATATCTTGGTCGTTTTCTGGAAATTCTAAATTTCCTTTTATAACATCTTTATGTTTTATTTTTCTATCTTCTCTACCTTGAGATTTAAATCTTATAATATATTTGTCTCCGTTTTTTATTCTTTCTACAACTTCATCTATTGGCATTGTTCTACATTTTGCCCATACTCCATAGTAACCGAGGTCTTAATTTTGCTGCCTCTTGTTTTTCTCTTGTTTCATCTAACTCTTCTGGTGAGCAAAAGCATGGATATGCTAATCCTCTTTCAATTAAACTTTTTGCAAAAGCTTGATAAATATCTTTTCTTTCGCTTTGCTTATATGGTCCATAATTTCCTTTTTGTTCTGTTTCTGAAATCATTCCTTCATCTGGTATAATACCAAAATCTGCTAGTCCATTTACAATTTGTAAAGTTCCATTCTCAATTTCTCTTTTTTGGTCTGTATCTTCTACTCTTAATATAAATATTCCATTAGACTGTTTTGCTAATTTTCTATCAACTATACTTCCAAAAAGACCTCCAATATGAATAAAACCTGTAGGGCTTGGTGCGAACCTAGTCACCATCGCTCCTTCTGGTAAATTTCTTTCAGGATATTTTTCCTCATAATATTCTATTGGTTTTGCATTTGGGAAAATTAAATTTGCTAATTCTTTATAATCCATAATATATATCATTCCTTTCGTTTCAACTCTTTTATTATACTATTAGATGGACAAATTGTAAAGGAAAATCTTAAGATTAAATTATCCTATATAATATTTCCATCCTAGGAAAAGGGAACCACTAAGGCTCCCTTTTTCGCTTTAACATTATTTTCTTTTCCGCTTTAATATTCTTTGTTTTTTTATCTCCCACAATAATTATACAACACACTTCAACCATCCAAATCCTACTATCACACTTAAAATTGTATATAATTAATACAAATATCAATCAAATTTTATATGTCTCACCATATTATTTAATAAAAATCAAGTAATTTTACAGAAAACTTTTGCGAAAAATTGTTTTCTTTATATTAATTTCTTATAAAATGTATGTTATACTAGCTGACATAGGAAGTGACAATAAGCAGATGTGGTTTTGCCACCAATTATACGAATTATCGTAGGAGAGGTGGTGATGTTTATGGTTAAAGTGATACTATTTTTTATAATATC
>CAMEUC010000053.1 GCA_945937855.1 uncultured Clostridium sp.
TTCAACCGCAGGATTTTAAGTCCTGTGCGTCTACCAGTTCCGCCA
The DNA here is from genome assembly GCA_945937855.1 of uncultured Clostridium sp. Taxonomy (GTDB): domain Bacteria; phylum Bacillota; class Clostridia; order TANB77; family CAG-508; genus UMGS1933. The sequence continues at coordinate 46 of CAMEUC010000053.1, forward strand.
CATCTGCATGCAACTGGTTTTTCTTACGACATTTGCAATTATACTACTAATTTTAGTAATCTGTCAATAATTTTTTGAAAATTTATTAATTTTCTTGTTATAGTTTAGTAAGTAATTAGAAAATGTTGAAAAATGTGGATGGATACAATTAGGTACTCATATTTTTAATTAGTTAGGTTGACAGCATTAACTGAATATTGACGTTTACTTTATAGAGTGAAGATTCCTTCAAATGCTAGAAAATATTCTAATATTTGAGGGAAACTTCAAAGATGTTATTGCTTTTTATCAGGAATATATTCCAATAATTCAGAAATTTCACAATTAAAAGCTTTACAAATATTATCTAACTGTTTAATATCAATTCTTTTTATTTCCTCGTAATACATTTTTGAAACAGTGGCAGGACGAATATGTGCAATCTCTGCTAAAGCTTTTTGTGTCATTTTATTTTTTCCTAATAAATCAGATAATTTAATTTTTATCATAAAAACCCCCATTCAGGCAAAAGCCTTAATAAATTTTTAAACATTTTATCATTTTTTGTCGAAAACACCACAATTTAAGAAACAATATAACGTCAAGAGTAATAAAAACTTGTCTAGCAGTAAAACGAAAAGCGTAATATAATGCATAAATAAATAAAATAGGAAAAATGCATGATATAAAAAACATAAATTAAGGATAAAAGAAGATAAAAAAACTAATAATAATTAAGTATAAATTATTTTTATAAAGGCAGGAAAATATGGTAAAAAAATTTTTAGTTGGTTTATTGGCAGGAATTGTTAGTGGACTTTTTGCCACTGGAGGCGGGATGATAGTAGTACCTGCATTAATTCACATATTTAATTTAGAAGATAGTAAAGCAAGGGCAACTTCTGTGTTCGCAATATTACCAATGGTAGTTACAAGTGGAATTTTTTATTATAGTAATAATTACATAGATTGGAAATTAGGTATAATGTGTGCAATAGGTGGAATAGTTGGCGGATATATAGGAGCAAAATTATTAAAAAAATTATCAACCAAGGTACTAAAAATTGCATTTACATGTTTTCTAATATATGTATCTATAAAAATGATAATTTAGAAATATAGATTATTATTTATACAATTAAAATAAGGAGAATTTATGCTAAGAATTTTAACAGGTCTGATTTCAGGGATAGTAAGCGGAACTGGAATGGGAGGAGGAACAATATTAATATTAATATTATCAGTATTTATGCGGAATAGACCAGCATATAGCACAAGCAACAAATTTGGTATTTTTTGTGCCAACTTCCATAACTGCAATATTAGTATCTTTAAAAGAACATTTAATAGATTGGAAGATTGGAATAGTAATTGCAATTTCAGGGATAATTGGAGCAATAATTGGAGCTAAAATTTCTGTTAATATGAATGTAAATTTATTAAAAAAAATTTTTGGATATTTTTTAGGAGCGATTGCAATATATGAAATATATTCTTTAATAAAAGGGTATAGATTAGATAAAAAAACAGATAATAAAAATACAGAAAAATAAAAATAAGGAGGATCAAATATGAAATTTGTTAAAGGAATAATTGTTGGTAGTGCAATAGGAGTTGGAGTTATGATGATGTATTCGGACGGAATGTTAAATAAGAAAAAAATGAAACAAATAGTAAAGAAAATGAATGTGCTATAAGATAAATAATAATTTAGAGGTGTGAAGTGAGAGGTGGGATTTTAGGATTAGCTTCGTAGGAATTTCCCAATCTTCACACTTCCCACATCCCACTTCGCACTTCTCTAAATTAGTATTTATAGCATTAAAAATCAATGAATTTATATACTGCTTCTGCAAAAGCACCTTTCTCAACGGGTTTTTCAGTCACATAATTAGCGATTTGCTTAATTTCAGAATAGGCATTATTTACTGCTATACCTATACCTGCATTTTTTAACATATCTAAATCGTTTAAATTATCTCCAACAGCTAAAATTTCATTTTCATTTATCTGTAAATAATTACTCAAAAACTTAAGGGCCTTTCCCTTGCTAACATCTTTTGGAATTATATCTAAGTATTCATATTCTTTATCTATAATTTTATCTTTATATTTACCATATTTTTTTATATCAAAAACAGATACATTAAAATTAGAACATATCGTATTTTTAATGTTTTCTAAAGAATTTGTATTAGAAATGACAATTTTGGAAATGTCAGTATCTTTTTTTAGAAGGTATTTTAATAAATTGGGAACAATTTTAAATTCTAATTTATTGTTATAAATATTATTTTTTTGCAGTTTATAATTTCTTAAATCAAGATATAACAACTCTTCAGTAATAATCTGATTTCTAGTATACACATGAACATGTAAATTATTTTCTTTTGCAAGTTTTATAATGCCTAAAACAGTTGATTTATCCAGCAAACTTTGGTAAATTTCTTTACCATTTTTTAAATCTATAATAGATGTACCATTTCCGAAAATTCCATAAGAAGCATGAAAAGAAGAGCATAAACCCTTATAAATAGAGTAAGTTTTTCCAGTACATATAACAAAAGGAATATTACTTTTATTTATATCTGAAATGGCTTTAAAGTTATCTTTATTAATATCATTATCTTTATCGATTATAGTTCCATCTAAATCACTGGCAACTAATTTTATCATAATAAAATACCCCCAATGTAAGGTATTATACCATAAATTGAAATTTATGTAAAGTAAAGAACACTTTTTTATTACCTTTCATAATAATTCGTAATATTTTATATTTCAAACACTTGCAAAATCTGAAAATTATGATATAATACTACAGTTGAATTATTAACTTATGAAAGGATTGAATTTAAATGAATGTTAAAGTAGAAAAAACAGATAAAACAAATGAAGTAAAACTAGAATTCACAGTTGAAGCAACTCAATTTGAAGAAGCTATACAAACTGTATACAAAAAAAGTGCAAAATATTTTAAAATACCAGGTTTCAGAAATGGAAAAGCTCCATTTAAAATGGTAGAAAAAATGTATGGGATACAAATATTTTATGAAGATGCTTTTAACGAAATAGCACCTAAAGTATATGAAGAAGGGCTAGCAGAAGCAAAGGTTGAAGCTGTAAGTAGACCTGAAATTGACATTACTCAAATAGAAGCAGGAAAAGACCTAATATTTACAGCTGTTGTACAAACAAAACCAGAAGTAACTTTAGGAAAATATAAAGGTATAGAAATTAAAAAGCATGAGTATACTGTATCTGATGAAGAAGTAGAACATGAATTAGGACATATGGCAGAAAAAAATGCTAGAATAGTTACAGTAGAAGATAGAGCAGTAGAAAGTGGTGATATTACTGTAATAGACTTTGAAGGATTTGTTGATGGAAAAGCTTTTGAAGGCGGAAAAGCAGAAAATCATGAATTAACCATAGGAAGCAATACATTTATTCCAGGATTTGAAGACCAAATTATAGGAATGAAAATTAACGAAGAAAGAGATATTAATGTAAAATTTCCAGAAGAATATTTCTCTAAGGATTTAGCAGGAAAAGATGCTGTATTCAAAATTAAATTACATGAAATTAAGAAAAAAGAAATGCCAGAAATAAATGATGATTTAGCAAAGGACATAAGCGAATTTGATACAATTGATGAATTAAAAGCATCAATTAGAGAAAGACAAGAAAAAGATAATGAATCTAAAGCAAAATATGAAACTGAAGAAGATGCAATCGAAGCAGTTTGTAATAATGCAACAGTAGAAATTCCATCAGGAATGATTGAAACAGAAATAGATAACATGGAAAAAGATATTGAATCAAGATTAAGTTATCAAGGAATGAAATTAGATGATTATTTATCAATGATAGGAAAGACAAAAGAACAATTTAGAGAAGAATATAAACCTCAAGCTGAAAAACAAGTTAAATCTAGATTAGTGTTAGAAGCAGTGGCAAATGATGCTAAAATAGAAGTACCCCAAGATGAGATAGTTGCTAAAATTTCAGAAATGGCTAAAGCTTACGGACAAAAAGAAGAAGATGTAAAAAATAATGAAAATTTAATAAACTATGTAAAAGAAAGTTTAAAAACAGAAAAAACAATAGAATTTATAGTATCAAATGCAAAAATAAAATAATAAAAATAGGGCTGGTCTTTCTAAAAATAACTTGAAAAAACCTGCCCTAATTTAATAATATGAGGTGAGAGGTGTGAAGTGTGAGATGCAAATTTGGTGATGCACTACGAAAAATTTTTACTAAAAGCACACATCCAACATCTAACTTCCCACTTCCAATTCTAGGAGGTAATATTATGGAGAAAAATAGTTTAGTACCATATGTACTTGAACAAACAAGTAGAGGAGAAAGATCATACGATATTTTCTCAAGATTATTAAAAGACAGAATAATATTTTTAAGTGAGGATGTAAACTCAACAACAGCGAGCTTAGTAATAGCACAAATGCTATTCTTAGAATCAGAAGACCCAGATAAAGAAATATCATTTTATATAAACAGTCCAGGTGGATCTATTACAGATGGAATGGCAATTGTAGACACAATGAATTATATAAAATGTCCAGTAAGTACAATCTGTATAGGATTAGCTGCAAGTATGGGAGCAGTACTACTTGCTGCTGGAACAAAAGGAAAAAGAATGGCAACATCAAATGCAGAAATAATGATACATCAACCTTTAATTTCTGGAGGTCTTTCAGGTCAAGCAACAGAAATTAAAATACATGCAGACCACATGGTAAAAACAAGAGAAAAATTAAATAAATTTTTAAGTGAAAGAACAGGTCAAAGTTTAGAAAAAATAGAAGCAGATACAGAAAGAGATAATTTTATGACAGCAGAGCAAGCTTTAGAATATGGATTAATAGACGAAATATTAGACAAAAGAAAATAATATATATAAGAAGTGAGAGGTGAAAAGTGGAAAGTGTGCTTTTAGTGGGGGGGAGACTTCGTAAGTTTTTCATATTTTCACACTTCACGCACCCCACTCCCTACTTCAAAAAAAGTATTAATAGCGTTAAAAATACATAAATGGTTATGAGAGGAGATAATAAATGGCAAACAAAAAAACAGGTAATGGCATAAGATGTTCTTTTTGTGGCAAACCACAAGAAATGGTTAAAAGAATAATTGCAGGGCCAAATGTATTTATTTGTGATGAATGTATTAATGTATGTAACAATATTATGGAAGATGAGATATATGAAGATGAAAAAGGTTATATAGATGTTAAATCTGAAAAAATACCTACACCAGCGGAAATAAAAGCAATATTAGATGAATATGTTATAGGTCAAGAAGAAGCTAAAAGAACTTTATCAGTTGCAGTATATAATCATTATAAAAGAATAAACTGCAAAGAAATTATAGATGAAGTAGAAATTCAAAAAAGTAATGTTTTATTATTAGGGCCAACAGGTTCTGGGAAAACACTTCTAGCACAGACATTGGCTAGAATCTTAAATGTTCCATTTGCAATAGCAGATGCAACAACACTTACAGAAGCAGGATATGTTGGGGAAGATGTTGAAAATATTCTATTAAAATTAATACAATCAGCAGAATATGATATAGAAAAAGCACAAAAAGGTATTGTATATATAGATGAAATAGATAAAATATCTAGAAAATCTGAAAATCCTTCGATAACAAGAGATGTGAGTGGAGAAGGTGTGCAACAAGCATTATTAAAAATAATAGAAGGAACAGTAGCATCTGTACCGCCACAAGGGGGAAGAAAGCATCCACATCAAGAATTAATACAAATTGATACAACTAATATATTATTTATATGTGGTGGTGCATTTGAAGGACTAGAGAAAATAATAAAAGATAGAACTGGAAAAAAATCAATGGGATTTAATGCCCAAATTGAAAGCAAAAAAGAGCAACACACATATGAAGTTTTTAAGGATTTATTACCACAAGACTTATTAAAATTTGGTTTAATACCAGAATTTGTAGGAAGACTTCCAATTATAGCAACTCTTCAAGAATTAGATAAAGAGGCATTAATAGAGATAGTTACAAAACCAAAAAATGCCTTGGTAAAGCAATATAAAAAATTGCTAGAATTAGATGGGGTAGAATTAGAATTTGAACAAGAGGCACTATATGCAATAGTAGAAAAAGCAATAGAAAGAAATACAGGTGCAAGAGGATTAAGGTCTATAATAGAAGACATAATGAGAGACATTATGTTTGATATACCAACAAATCCCAAAATAGAAAAATGCACAATAACAAAACAAACAGTAGAAAACAAAGAACCACCTAAATTAGTAATAAATGAAAACAAAAAACTAGAAGAACCAAAAAGGGAAATAAAAATAAAAAAGAAAAAAGCAGGAGAAAACAAAACCGCATAAAAGATTAAGAATTATAAAACGTAGGGGCGCATGATTGCCCCCAATCTGTAGTGGCAGGGTCCCACCCCTGCCCTCAATATAGGAAAAACAACCCCGACGAGATTTGGCGGACTTAAAGCCTGTAATAAATAAAGGAGAAAAAATGACAGAAGCTATTCTAGATGCAATAATAGACAGCATAAAAATATTACCATTTTTATTTATAACATATTTATTAATGGAATACTTAGAACATAAAACAAGTGAAAAAACAAAAAAAATTATAAAAAAATCTGGAAGATTAGGACCAGTAATAGGAGGACTACTAGGTGCTGTTCCACAATGTGGCTTCTCGGTATCTGCCACTAATCTTTATGCAGGTAGAGTAATAACACTTGGAACACTAATCGCAATATACTTATCAACATCAGACGAAATGCTACCAATACTTCTTTCAAGTGGTACAAATTGGAAACTAATATTAAACATTTTAGCTATCAAGATTATAATCGGTATTATGGCAGGATTAGTAATAGACTTTATTTATAGGAAGACTAAAAAAAATGAAGAAGAACACAGCATACATAATTTATGCGAGCATGAACACTGCCATTGTGAAGAAGGAATAATAAAATCTTCAATAAAACACACGGTTCAAATATTCATATTTATTTTAGTAGTTTCATTAATACTAAATATGCTATTATTTATAATTGGAGAAGAAAAATTATCAAACTTAATTTTAAATAAACCAATATTTGGTCCAATTTTAGCTGGAATAATAGGACTTATACCAAACTGTGCATCATCTGTAATACTAACAGAACTATTTGTAAGCAATGTAATAGGAATTGGCACATTAATAGGAGGGCTATTAGTAAATTCAGGGCTTGGAATAATAGTGTTATTTAAAGTGAATAAAAATTTAAAAGAAAATATAAAAATAGTTTCAATATTATATGCAATAGGAGTAATTGCAGGAATAGTAATTGAATTGATATAAAAATGGAAATATGGAAGGTTTTTTTCCAAAATTTTTTGTAAAAAAGAACCTTTGATATTTCCATTTTAGTTTTTGTTCTATAAATAAATTACTTGAATATAATAATTTTAGGTGATATCTATGGTAAAAATGAAAGAGATGCCTCAAGAAGGAGTAACAAGTAATTTAACAAGAATTATAAAAGGTAGCATAACAGCAATTGTTTTGACAATAGTTTTATTATTAATATATTCATGTTTGCTTACATATACAAATATAAATGAGAAAACAATGCCAGCAGTTATAATTATAGTAACAGCTATAAGCATATTAGTAGGAAGCCTAATTGCTAGTAGTAATATAAAGAAAAACGGACTTACAAATGGAGCATTAGTAGGATTAGTATATATTGTTGCTATATATCTACTATCCAGCATAATTGGTAAAAATTTTGCATTAAATATTTATTCTTTTGTCATGATTATTGCAAGTATAATTGCAGGAGCAATTGGGGGAATAATAGGAGTTAATAGAAAATAAATTGCAATTTTGAGGTGAGATGTGTGCGGTGTGAGGTGGGCAATTGTGGTATGGCTTCGTAGGATTTGCTTTATTTTCCAACTTCACACATCCCACTTCACACTTCTACAAAT
>CAMEUC010000054.1 GCA_945937855.1 uncultured Clostridium sp.
TAGAGGTGCCTAAAAAAGAAAAATCAAACCCCGACGAGATTTGGCGGACGTCTTTCTATATCTTCAAAAAAAAATTAATCAAACAAATTATTATTTCGTAATAAAAGGAGACTCTATGAATAATGTTATTTTAAAACAATTATTAAATGAATATGAACAAACTCGTTTGCAAAATATAAAAGATTTGGATTCAAGGAAAAAAGAAATATATTCTAAAAATCCACGTCTTGAAGAAATAGAAAAAGAACTTAATTTAGCATCTATTACTATTGCCAAATCTGCTTTATTAAAAACAAATTCAGACACTAAAAAAATGCAAGAAAAAATAGAAAGATTAAAATTAGAGCGAGAAAATTTATTAAAAGGAATGGGAAAAGATTTATCTTATTTATCTCTTCAATATAAATGCAATAATTGCAAAGATACGGGGTATGTTTTCCACAATTCACAAACAGTTATGTGTAATTGTTTAAAGCAAAAGTTATTTGACTTAGAATTTAATAAAGCAAATATAGGAAATTTAAGTAAAGATACTTTTGAAAATTTTAATATTAATTTATTTTCTAATGAAATAAATAAAGAAAAATATGAAAGTAATATTTCTCCTAGAGAGAATATGGAAGATATTAAAGCTTCTTGCTTAAAATTTACCCAAGATTTCGATAACCCTGATGGAAAAAATTTACTGTTTTCTGGTTCAACAGGTCTTGGAAAAACATATTTATCAAATGCAATAGTTTCTAAATTGCTAGAAAAAGGATATACTGTTTTATATCAAACTGCTCCTGTAATGTTAGACACACTAATTTCAAAAATGTTTAAAAATGATAGTAGTTTTTCAGAAAATTTATTAAATGTAGATTTACTTGTAATTGATGATTTAGGAACAGAAACTATGAACTCAATGAAATTTACAGAACTTTACAAAATAATAAATACTAGACTTTTAAATCAAAATGGAAAAATCACAAAAACAATAATATCAACAAATTTAGATTTACAAGGATTATATAATACATATGATGAAAGATTAGTCTCTCGATTTATTGGACATTATGATATTTACAGATTTTTCGGAGATGATATAAGGTTTAAAATATAAATTCGCACCAGCAAGAAACCTTGCTGGTGCTTTTGTTAGCAGATAGCTGAAATAATAAAAATAAATACCCTTCCGAGCATATGATACTATATTAACATAATTTTTTTAGGAATACACGTTGTTGGAAAAATTTGTAAATACTATTGTTTTTTATTATAAAAAAATATATAATAACTCCATCCTTTCCTAAAAGGAAATTTTTAAGGAGGGAGGTTGCACAAATGACTTCGTACGACTTAATTTGGCATTTAATAGAGTTATTATTGAAAGAGCAAGAAAGCAACTTAAATGCTAAATAAAAACCAAAAGAAGATTAGAAATAATCTTGCAAGAGTGTATCGCAATTGCACTCTTGTTTTTTGTACAAAAAAAGAACTAAGTGTCGCAATCCACTTAGTTCGGCTGTCAATATGACTTCATACAATTAACTTAAGTTAAAAATAGTATACTACATTTTTTATTGTATGTCAAACATTTTTTTATATACCTATTTTTATAATTTTTTCATTACTTCTGCGCATCTGTGGCATAGGGTTGGATGTTCTTCGTCTTTTCCAACTTCTTCTTTATACATCCAGCATCTTTCACATTTTTCCCCTGGTGCTACTTCTACTTTTATTCCTAATTTTGCTTCATCTGCTCTTTCATTTTTTTCTATTTCTAATGCAGATATTATAAATACTGTTTGTAGCAATTCTTTATTTTCTTTTAAGAAATCATATAACTCGTTTTCTGCATATAGAGTAACCTTTGCATTTAGGGAGTGTCCTATTGTTTTTAAAGCTCTTGCTTCTTCTAATTTTTTTGCAACTAGCTCTTTTACCTCTACAATTTTTTTCCATTTTGCTCTTAATTCATCATTTTCGTATTTTGGATTATATTCTGGATAGTCTGTTAACATTACACTTTCTACGTTTTCAGTTTCTAGTTTTGGCATGTATTTCCAAATTTCCTCTGTTGTAAAAGATGTCATAGGTGCAAGTAATTTTACTAATGTATCTAATATTAAATACATTGTAGTTTGAGCTGCTCTTCTTTCTTTTGAACCTGCTAAAGTGCTGTATAATCTATCTTTTATAATATCTAAATAGAAACTACTCATATCTGTTACACAAAATACATTTATTGCTTGATATGCTTCATGGAAATCATAATTATCATAGCTATGAGTACATTTTTTTACTAAATCATTTAGCTTTAGTAATGCATATTTATCTATTTCTTGTAATTCTTCATAAGCAACCATATCTTTATTTGGGTCAAAGTCTGATGTGTTTCCTAAAATATATCTTGCTGTATTTCTTAATTTTCTATATACTTCTGTTATTTGTTTTAATATATCTTTAGATAAGCCAACATCTGATTGGTAATCTGATGAAAGAACCCAAAGTCTTAGTATATCTGCTCCATATTCTTTTATAACATCTTGTGGACTTATTCCATTTCCTAAGCTTTTTGACATTTTTCTGCCTTGTCCATCTACTGTCCAACCATGTGTTAAAACTTGTTTAAATGGTGCAATTCCATTTGTTGCAACAGATGTAAGTAATGATGATTGGAACCATCCCCTATATTGGTCTGCTCCTTCTAAATATAGGTCTGCTGGGTATGGTAGTCCTCTTTCTACTAAAACACTTTGATGAGTTGAACCAGAATCAAACCATACATCCATAATATCAGATTCTTTCTTAAATTCTGTATGTCCACATTCGCATTTTGCATTTTCTGGCATTAATTCTTTTTCGCTTAAATCCCACCATGCATTTGAACCTTTTTCTTTAAATAGTCTTTTTATTTTTTCTATAGACTCTTCTGTTATATATTCTTTTCCACATTTTTTACAATAGAAAATTGGAATTGGTACTCCCCATGTACGTTGCCTTGAAATACACCAATCTGCTCTTTCAGAAATCATTGTTGTAATTCTTTCAGCTCCCCAACTTGGGATCCATTTTACTTTGTTTGCTTCTTCAATTGCTTTATCTCTAAATTTATCTACTGAGCAGAACCATTGCTCTGTTGCTCTAAAAATTATTGGATTTTTACATCTCCAACAATGAGGATAAGCATGGTTTATTTTTTGTTTATATAGTAAGAATTTATTCTCTTCTAACCATTCGATTATCTTGTCATTAGACTCATCATATCTAAGTCCTGCAAAAATTCCTGCACCTTTTGTTTGGTAACCTTTTCCATCAACTGTTACAACTACTTCCAAACCATTTTTTAATCCACACAAATAGTCTTCTTTACCATAACCAGGAGCTGTATGCACTGCACCAGTACCTGTTCCTAATTCAACTACTATTGTATCATCACTACCTAAAACAACTCTTGAGTCTCTATCTAAAAATGGATGTTTACAAAGTATACCCTCTAATTCTGTTCCTACAAAAGTATTTAATATTTTATATTCTGTTGCTCCAATTTTTTGCATTACATCATCTACTAATGCTTTTGCCATAATTAGTTTTTCGTTATTTACTTCTACTATTGAATATTCAAACTCTCCACCAATTGTAATTCCTACATTACCTGGCAATGTCCATGGTGTTGTTGTCCAAATTACAAAATATGTGTTATCAGTATCAAACAAGCCTTTGCTATCTCTTACTGGGAATTTAACAAAAATAGATATCGTATCTACATCTTGATATTCTATTTCTGCTTCTGCAAGTGCTGTTTCACAGTCTGTACACCAATATACTGGTTTTAATCCTTTATATATATATCCTTTTTTATACATATCCCAAAATACTCCAAGTTGTCTTGCTTCTGATTCTGGATTATATGTTATATAAGGATGTTCCCAATCTCCTATTGCTCCTAATCTTTTGAATCCTTCTGTTTGTTTATCTTTATATTTTCTTGTAAATTCTTTACATGTGTCTCTAAATTGAGATACTGGAATTTTATCTCTATCTAAGCCTAATTTTTCAATTGCCTTTTTTTCTGTAGGCATACCATGTGTATCATAACCTGGTACATATGGAGTATAATAACCTTTTAAGGCTTTATATCTCACAATTGTATCTTTTAATATTTTATTTAGTGCATGACCTATATGAATTTCACCATTTGCATATGGAGGTCCATCATGTAAAACAAAACTTTCATGTCCTTCATTTTTCTTTAATATTTTTTCATATAAACCATTATCAAAAACCTCTTTTTGAATTTCTGGCTCTCTTTGTGGTAGGTTTCCTCTCATAGGGAAATCTGTTTGTGGTAAATTTAATGTTTTACCATAATCTTTCTTTTCTTCGCACATATTATACGTCTCCTTTCTTTTTAGCAGTACTCTTCACTTTTCACTATTAATTTTTCACTAAAAAACCTCGTCCTTATAAGGACGAGGTTTCAATTCGTGGTACCACCTTAATTTATATATAAATAATTATATACATCTCAAAATTCCTTTAACGCAAGAAACACGGATAATTTTACTTTCAATTTCAAACTATCAACTCCAAGGTGATAACAAATAAACTATTTTTCAATTTGGCTCTCAGCAAAATGCCAAACTCTCTTTTGATTTTACTTTTATTTGTGTTGTCCTTTTCTTTGTTTTTATTTTTATGATTATATATCATAACACATATTTTTCCTTACGGCAATAGGTATTTGATAATTTTTTATAAATTGGTACTTTTTCTGATTCAGTCATATCATCTAATACATCAAAATAATATCTTGATTTTTCATATTATTCTTCCTCTTTTTCAGAAATTCTTTCTATACTTACAACTTTACCTTCATTTGTTCTCATAAGTGTAACACCTTGTGTTGATCTTCCTAGTACACTTATTTCTGATGCATTTATTCTAATTATTGTTCCTGTATCTGTTATAAGCATTACATCATCTGTATCATCTACTATTTTAATTCCTACTATTTCTCCAGTTTTTGGAGTCACTTTATATGTTATTACTCCTTTTCCTGCTCTAGCTTGTACTCTATATTCATCAAGTTCTGTTCTTTTTCCAAATCCATTCTCTGTTATTGCAAGAAGTGTTTTTTTGCTACCTTCTATTATTGGTTCCATTCCAATTACATAATCATCTTTATCAAGTTTTATACCAATTACACCTTGAGAAACTCTACCTATTGGTCTTACATCTTTTTCTGTAAATGTAATTGCAATACCTTTTCTTGTAACTAAAACAACATTATCTTGTCCATCAGTTAATCTTACATCTATCAATTCATCATCGTCTTTTAATGTAATTGATAATAAGCCTGTTTTCTTTCCTGAAACATATTCAGTCAAAGCAGTTTTCTTAATCATACCATTTCTTGTTGCAAATAATAAATATTTTCCTTCTGCAAAATTTTGTATTGGTATTATTGTAGATATTTTTTCGTCTGCATCTAGTCTTAATAAGTTAACTATTGCAGTTCCTTTTGCTGTTCTTCCTGCTTCTGGTATTTCATATCCTCTTAATTTATACATTTTTCCTTTATTACTAAAGAATAAAATTGTATCGTGTGTAGAAGCTGTAAATATTTCTTTAACAAAATCTTCTTCTCTTGTTGCAATTCCTGTAATTCCTTTTCCTCCACGTTTTTGGCTCTTATATGTATCTATTGGCATTCTTTTAATATAGCCAAAATGTGTTAAAGCAATTACTGTTTGTTCTTCTTTTATTAAATCTTCTACTTCAAATTCACCTTCGGCTGCAACTATCTTTGTTTTTCTTTCATCTCCGAATTTTTCTTTTATTTCTAAAAGTTCATCTTTTATTATTTTATATACTAAAGTTTCGCTTGATAAAATTTCTTTTAAATATGCAATTAATTTCATTAATTCATTATATTCTTCTTCTATTTTTTCTCTTTGTAAACCTTGTAATGTTCTTAGTCTCATATCTAATATTGCTTGTGCTTGAATTTCAGAAAGTCCAAATCGTTCCATTAATTTTTCTTTTGCATCATCATAAGATGTTCTAATTATACGAATAACCTCATCAATATTATCTATAGCAATTCTTAATCCTTCCAAAATATGAGCTCTTGCTTCTGCTTTATCAAGTTCAAATTTAGTTCTTCTTAAAATTACTACTCTTCTATGTTCTATATAATGGTCTAAGCATTCTCTTAGTGTTAATATTCTTGGTTCTCCATCAACTAATGCAAGCATTATTATTCCAAATGTATCTTGAATTTGTGTATTTTTATATAGTAAATTTAATACAACTTGTGGGTTTGCATCTCTTTTTAATTCTATAACAATTCTTACATCATGTTCTCTATCAGATTCATCTCTAATTGCAGAAATTCCTTCTATTCTTTTTTCTTTTACAAGTTCTGCAATATGTTCTATTAATTTTGCTTTATTTACTTGGTATGGTAATGAAGAAACAACTATTCTTCTTTTACCACCAGACATTTCTTCTATTTCAGCTTCTCCTCTTAATGTTATTTTTCCTCTACCTGTTGTATAAGCTTTTTTTATTTCATCTCTTCCTAAAATTGTTGCTCCTGTAGGGAAGTCTGGTCCTTTTATAATTTGCATTAATTGTTCATCTGTTACTTCATCTTCATCTATTATTTTTACAATTCCATCTATAAGTTCTGTTAAGTTGTGTGGTGGAATATTTGTTGCCATACCAACAGCAATACCAGATGATCCATTTAAAAGTAATGCTGGTATTTTTGCAGGTAATACAGTTGGCTCTTGTAATCTATCATCAAAGTTTGGCATAAAATCTACTGTGTTTTTTTCAATATCTGCAAGCATTAATTGAGATATTTTAGACATCCTTGCTTCAGTATAACGGTATGCAGCAGGTGGGTCTCCATCTATAGAACCAAAGTTTCCATGTCCATCTACCATTGGATATCTTAATGAAAAAGTTTGTGCCATTCTAACTAAAGCATCATAAACAGAAGCATCTCCATGTGGATGATATCTTCCTAAAACGTCTCCAACTGTTGTAGCACATTTTCTGTATGGCTTGTCTGGAGTAATTCCATCTTCATGCATTGTATATAAAATTCTTCTATGCACAGGTTTCATACCATCTCTTACATCTGGAAGAGCACGTGCAACAATAACGCTCATTGCATAATCAATATATGCATCTTGCATCTCTTTTTCAATGTTTTTTTGTATAATAGTTTCTTCTTTCTTGTCCATTTTTTTCCTCTTTTCATTTTGTGTATTTTACCTCGTAATTATATATGATTACACTAATTTTTGCAAGAAAAAAAAGAGATTTTCTTACGGAAATTGTTACTATTTAATGTAATAAAACAAATTACATAATTTTTATATTTTTTACCTTTATTATCATATTATTTTCTATTTCTCCATTTACAAATACTTTGTTATTTTTCTTTAATTTTCTATAACAAAAATCTGCTACATTGTTATAACCTTTTACTTTAAATTCTTGCTTATTTAATTCTATTATAAATTCCACTTTTGCAAAATATTTTTTGCTATTTATTATAAATTTATATTCTATTTTACTTACTACTTTTCCTATGATAAATATTTCGTTCATTGTTTTACCTCTTTTATTTCGTAAAATGCGTATATTCGTTTTTCTACTAATACACATTTTATTGATACCTGTTTACCTAAAATCTCTTTAGGAAGGAATAGGTTTCTTTAATACTAATACCTTTACTGTATGTATTCCTTAAAATACATAATCTGAAATTTGTATTAGAGTGCTGGGCGAAAACCGATGTTGTTGTTGCAATTGTACGGATTGTTGTTGTTGCGGTTAGAAGCTGGATTGTTAGAGCCGTTGTTGTTGTAATTACCTCCACGATTAACACGGTTAGTAGAAGAATTGGTTTTTCAACCTATCCCTATGTTTTATAAATTGTAATTTGTGTAAGTAATTGCTTTGTTAAAAATATCAAAAAACATCCG
>CAMEUC010000055.1 GCA_945937855.1 uncultured Clostridium sp.
ATAGAAAAATTAGAAAAAAGGCTAATTACAATAGCATGTAATTTAAAAATATTAACAATATTTAGTAAAGATACTGAAGAAAATTATGTGGTTTATAAGAATATATTTAAAACAAGAATAATAGATTTAGATAGTGTGTATATTGAGATAAATAAAGACGGGGAAATTAAAATATATGATGAAAATAGTCTAGAAAAACAAGAAAAATTTGATGAATTTAAAGATTTAGCAGTAAAATATAATAAAAAAATAAAAATATTTTTATAAAAATGTTACTATTTAGATCTAATTTATTGTTATTGAACTAGGATGTTAACCGTTTAAAAAATCATACAAAAGGTAGGCTGACTAGTAGCTAAAGAGGAGGAAATTATATGAAGATTACATTTTTAGGAGCAACAAAAACTGTTACAGGTTCGAATTTTTTACTAGAGGGAGCTGGTAAAAAAATTATAGTAGATTGTGGATTATACCAAGGTAAGGCTCTAGAAGAAAGAGAAAACTATGAAGAATTTGCATATGACGTACAAGATATAGATTTTATGCTATTAACACATGCACACATAGACCATTCTGGAAAAATTCCTAAATTATATAATGATGGATATAGAAATCCAATTTATGCGACTAAGGCAACTTGTGACTTGTGTTCAATAATGCTTCCAGACAGTGGACACATTCAAGAAATGGAAAATGAATGGAAAAATAGAAAAAGAATGAGAAGTGGAAAAAAAGCATTGCCACCACTTTACACAGCAGAAGATGCTGTTAAAAGTTTAGAACTATTTAAGCCAGTATCTTATGATGAAATAATTGAATTAACACCAGACATAAATGTAAGATTTAATGATGCTGGACATATGCTTGGGTCTAGTATAATAGAAGTTTGGATAAAAGAAGATGGAGAAACTAAAAAAATTGTATTTACAGGAGACCTTGGAAATAATGATATACCACTTTTAGGTGCGCCAACAATGATGGAAAATGCAGACTTCTTAGTAATGGAATCTACATATGGCGGAAGATTACACATGAGAAATGATGATAAAGCAGAAATATTTTTAAACATAGTTGCCGAAACATTAGACAAAGGTGGAAATGTTGTAATACCATCTTTTGCAGTTGGAAGAACACAAGAAATTCTATATGAAATTAACAAATTAAAAGAAAATAGACATGACGAAGAATTCTTAAAGAAATACGAAACCTTAATGAAGGCACCAGTATATGTAGATAGTCCACTTGCAATATCTGCAACAGAGGTATTCAAACAAAATACAGATCTTTTTGATGAAGAAGTAAGGAAACAAATAGAAAGTGGAGATAATCCACTAGAATTCCCAGGATTAAGATTTACAAGAACAGCAGATGAATCTAGAGCTTTAAATGAAAGTACGACACCATCGATTATAATTTCTGCAAGTGGAATGTGTGAAGTAGGACGTATAAAACACCATTTAAAACACAATTTATGGAATCCTAAAAATACTATACTTTTTGTAGGATACCAAGCACCAGGAACTTTAGGAGCAAAAATTGTATCAGGAGAGAAAAAAGTAAAAATATTTGGAGAAGAAGTAGCTGTAAATGCTAGGATTGAATATATAGAAGGTTATTCAGGACATGCAGATCAAGAATGGTTATTAAATTTTGTATATTCATTTTTAAACAAACCAAAACATATTTTCTTAGTACACGGAGAGCCAGAAGGACAAAAAATATTAAAAGATAAAATAATAGAAACAGTAAACATTCCAGTAACAATACCAGACTATGGAGAAACATATACACTAGATGAAAACATTAATATTATATCTAAAGTAGATAGATTTGAAAAACCAAGATATCTAAGATTAGAAATAATAGATAGATTAGCCACTTTAAAAGAAGAAATAGAAGATATGGAAGACATGATTAAAGACGACATATTTGACGAAAACAAAGAAGATAAAGAAATAGAAGAAATAAACAAAAAAATAAAAGAATTAGAACAACAAATAGTGAAGATAATATCTTAATTTTATAGCAAATACATCCGCCAAATCTCGTCAGGGTTAATATATTTTTAGTCGCTAAGTGCAGAAGTTGTAGTTCTATTGTAAAATAACCCCGATGAGATGCGGCGGACTGATACTAGTTTAACGTTATAAAAAGTGAGGAGAAAAAATGGAAAAATATTTTAATGATGCAATAATTGGAAACCAAAACATTACAGCAAGTTATACAAAAAAAGGAGAAATGATAAGGCTATTATATCCAAACACAGATTATAAACAATTTATAGACTTTTTCCATATTGGATTAAAAATTAACGATTCCAATATTGTATATTTACACAAAGACATAAATAATGTTTATGAACAATATTATACAGAAGGGACAAATATCTTAAATACAGAAATATTAAATACTTATTTTAAACTAAAAGTTATACAAACAGACTTTGTATGTATAAAAGAAAATGTACTTGTAAGAAGATTTAAATTTGTAAATGAAAATGTTATAGATTTGAACTTAAATTTGTTAGTTCACTCTAAATTAATTTCGACTGATAATAATCAAGTAAGTGGTTTGTGCCAAAATGATGCATTATTACAATATATGCATGATTATACAATCTGTACTTTTTCAAAAGAAAAAATACTTAGTTCACAAATTAATAATACAGTTGCAAGTATTAATGAAGGACAAATTGGAGACAAAGATTATGTAGGAATGTCTACCGATTCTAGTATAAGCTATGATTTAAATACTTTAAAGCCGAACGAAGAAAAAACTTTTGAACTATATATTTATATAGATGATAATAAAAGTGGATTATATGGCATAGATAAAACAATAGAAAGAATTAGAAAAATAGATTTTAAAACAGAATATGATAATGTAAAAAAATATTGGAGAAAATACTTAAAAAATCATGATGGACTAAATCTGGATTTAACAGATACTTTAAGAAATAAAAAAATAACACAAATATATGAAAGAACAATTTTACTATATCCACTACTTACAAATAATGAAACAGGAGGAATATCTGCAGCAATAGAAGTAGATGAAAAGCTAACTAAATGCGGAAGATATACATATTGTTGGCCAAGAGATGCTGTATTTATTACAAAAGCAATGGATATTTTAAATATGCAAAAAGAGGTAGATAGATTTTATAAAGTATTTTGTAAAAATACACAAAGCAGAAACGGAATGTGGGAACAAAGATTTTTTACAGATGGAAAGCTAGCACCATGCTGGGGTTACCAAATAGATGAAACAGCCTCAGTTGTATATGGAGTATATGACCATTACTTAAAAACTATGGACAAAAAATTTCTAAAAGATAATTTAAAAATGGTTGAAAAAGCAACAAAATTTTTAAAGAAATATTTAGAAGATGTAATAACAGGAAAAAATGAAATGCATGTAAGCTATGACATATGGGAAATGTATGAAGGCGTTCATTTATATTCAATGGCAAGTATATATTCTAGTTTCAATGCAATGATAAAAATCTATGAAGAATTAAAAGAAGAATTTACCAAAAATAGAGTAAAACAAGAAAATGTAAACAAAGAAAAAGAAGATTTAAGAAAATTGCTTGTAGAAATAAAAGAATATTGCTTAAAGAACTTTTATGATGAAAACAAAAAAAGCTTTGTAAGAAATGCAGAAGATAAAAAAATAGATATAAGCATATTAGGAACAGTGTATCCATTTAATATGTTTACACCAAAAGAAAAAAAGGTAATTAATACAGTAGAAAGAATAAACATGACTATACGAACATATACAGGAGGATATCAAAGATTTGAAAATGACCACTATATGGATGGAAAGCCATGGGTAATAGCAAATCTTTGGATGACAAATTATTACTTAGAATCAGGAGAAAATAAAAAAGCAAGAGAATGTTTCGACTTTGTATTAAAAACAGCAGGAATGCATGGATATTTGGCAGAACAAATAGACAATAACACAATGTCACCTGCATGGATAATAGGCTTAGGATGGTCACATGCAATGTTTATAATAACACTTCAAAAAATGATAGAAAAAGGATTAATAAAATAAAATGTTAAAAAAGTTTTAACAAAACAAGATGTGTTTAAGAGTAGAATGTTTATACACATCTTGTTTTATTAATAAATGTTTATTTTATCATTAACAAATATTGCAAGGTAGGTATTTTTTTGATAAAATACTAAAGTTAAAAGAAGGAGAAATGAATGTCAAAAGCAAGTACAATTTTTGTGTGTAGCAATTGTGGGAATGAAGCTACAAAATGGTTTGGAAAATGCCCAGCATGCAATGAATGGAACACGTGTTATGAAGAGAAAACGATTAAAAAAAGTGGGTCTAAACTTTCAGAAAAAAGACAAGCAAAACCTACTTTGTTAAATGATGTTCAAAAGCAGAATATCATAAGAAATTCTACAGGTTTTGAAGAATTAGATAGAGTTCTTCGGAGGGGGATTAGTTAATGGCTCTTTAACACTTCTTCGGAGGAGAACCGGGAATTGGTAAGTCTACTTTAATTTTACAAATATGTGATAAGGTACAAGGAGAGGGGAAAGTCCTTTATGTATCTGGAGAAGAATCGGCAGAACAAATAAAAATAAGAGCAGATAGACTTGGAATAAATAATGCAGATATAATGTTTTTAGGAGAAACAGACATAAGCCTTATTGAAGATGAAATTGTAAAATTAAGACCAAAACTTGTAATAATAGATTCTATTCAAACAATGTATTCTGATGAAATAACATCAGCACCAGGAAGTGTAAGCCAGGTAAGAGAAATAACATCCAAAATAATGAGAACATGTAAACAAGAAGCTATTACAACAATTATTATAGGACATGTTACAAAAGACCGGAAATATTGCAGGACCAAGGGTATTAGAACACATGGTAGATACAGTGCTTTATTTGGAGGGAGAAAGATATTTTTCATATAGAATACTTCGTGGAGTGAAAAATAGATTTGGTTCAACGAACGAAATTGGTATGTTTGAAATGCAAGACAAACGGAATGTGTGAAATAAAGAACCCATCATCAGTATTGTTATCAGACGATAGAACAGAAAATCCACCAGGAACAGTTGTGGTTGCCAGCATGGAGGGAACAAGACCAATTTTAGTAGAACTACAAGCACTAACAACTCTTAGTGTATTTGGATTCCCAAAAAGAACTGCAAATGGTATAGATTTTAATAGATTAACACTTCTTATTGCAGTATTAGAAAAAAGAGCAGGAATGGCTTTAGGAAACCAAGATGTTTATATGAACATAGTTGGAGGAATTAGAATAAATGAGCCTGCATTAGATTTAGGTATAATATTATGTACAGCATCTAGCTTCAAAAATATGCCAATTCCAAATGATGTAATTGTAATTGGTGAGGTTGGACTGACAGGTGAAGTAAGAAATGTAAATATGATAGAAAAAAGAATAAAAGAAGCCGAAAAAATGGGATTTAAAACATGTATTATTCCAGAAAGTAATAAAAAACTATTGAAAGAAAACTATAAATTAGATATAATAGGTGTGAAAAATATTATAGAAGCAATGAAATTTTTAGGATTAAAATAAGAGGTGAAAAATGCTAACAGATATATTAAAAATAATAGCTCCAGGAACCCCACTAAGAGAAGGGTTAGATAATATTTTAAAAGCAAAAACTGGTGCACTTATAATAATTGGAGATTCAAAAGAAGTATTAGATATTGTTGACCGGAGGATTTAGAATAGATGAAGATTATACACCAGCAAAGTTATACGAACTTGCAAAAATGGATGGAGCGATAGTTTTAAGTAAAGATTTAAAGAAAATACTGTTGGCAAATACTCAAATAATTCCATCTTCTAAAATATTAACAGATGAAACAGGAACAAGGCATAGAACAGCAGAACGAACAGCCAAACAAACAGGGGAACTAGTAATAAGTATTTCACAAAGAAGAAATATAATTACAGTGTTTAAAGGAGACTTTAGATATACAATAGAAGATACAGCAAAAATTATAACAAGAGCAAATCAAGCACTTCAAACATTAGAAAACTATAAAAAAGTTTTGGATACTAAACTAGGTATTCTAAATGAATATGAGTTTAACGACATAGTAACTTTAGATAATGTAATAACGTGCTTGCAAAGAGCAGAAATGGTTATGAAAATATCAGAAGAAGTAAATAGAGCAATTTATGAATTGGGTGCAGATGGATTTTTGGTAAAAATGCAATTAGAA
This sequence comes from uncultured Clostridium sp., assembly GCA_945937855.1. Lineage (GTDB taxonomy): Bacteria > Bacillota > Clostridia > TANB77 > CAG-508 > UMGS1933. Next base: position 6,243 of record CAMEUC010000055.1, read on the forward strand.
GAATTAATGGAAAACTTGCCAAATGAAGAGCTACTTATAATTAAAGATTATATAGCACCATCAAGAAGATTGATTCCAGAAAAGATTCTAAATTCAATAAGACAAAATACAAAAGATGGATTTATAGATTCTAATACAATCGCAAGACTACTTGGATATGAGGTGTTTGAAAATTATGAAGAAATTGCAGTATATCCTAGAGGATATAGAATACTTAATAAAATACCAAGAATGCCAAATGCAATAGTAAATAATTTAGTAAAAACGTTCAAATCATTCCAACATATACTTGTAGCAGATATTGATAAATTAGATGAAGTAGAAGGAATTGGAGAAATAAGAGCAAGAACAATAAAACAATCATTAAGAAGAATGCAAGAACAATTTATGTTTGATAATTTAATGCTATAAAAACAAAGGAGAAAAAAGATGAAAAATGTTAGAATTGTATGTAACGTAGGGGCGAACAATGCTCACATGCAACAAACCGAGCCAGTTTTAAAGCAGAATACAGCATACAAAATACGAAACACAAATCAAAAAGGTATTACTATAATAGCCTTAATAATAACAATTATTGTTATGCTTATTTTAGCATCAGTTACAATATATGTAGGAACAGATAGTCTGGCTCATTCTAAAATGGTAAGATTTGTTTCATATATGCAAATGTTACAAAAAAAGGTTGATGAAATAGCTGAAAATGGAGATTATGATGCATATGGAGTGGAGTTGCAAGAATCTGGTCAAACGACTTTACAAGAAATTCTTATCTTAGAAGATAGTACAAGTAATGTAGCAGATTTTAAATACTTTGATAGTAACACGATATCTACCCAATTAGAAATAGATGGTATTGATGATGAAATAGCTATAAATTTTACAACTAGAGAAGTTTTTAGCTTAATTGGTATTGAATATGAAGATAAAATGTATTATAGTCAATACAACTTACCAGGTGGGCAAAAACTAAAACAACAAACAGAAACTATTAATAGGGATTTGACATTTACTATTACAACTCAAATAGATGGATTAAATGCAATTTTTCAAGTAAGTGATATAAAAATTACAAATGGAACACTATATTATGGAAAAGAAATTAGTGAAAATAATATAAAATGGACACTGGTAAATAATTACACAAAAATAGGACAAACAGAAAATATAAACATTACAGAATCTGGAATATATTATTTTAAACTAGTAGATAATGTAAACAACAATGAAAGTATTTCATCAGAGACAATAACTTTAAGACTGACAAATAAACCTAAATTAAAAGATAATTTAGGGAGTTTGAGCCTAATGTATAATTATTCAGACTTGGGAGTATCACAAAACTGGGCATATGCAATAGACTCTGAAACTAGTTATATATATGTATGGATTCCAAGATATGCATATAAAATAGATTCAGACGGAAATATAATAAAGGATGAAAATGGAAAAACAATTTTGGAATTCTTAAGAGGAACTTCAGATGTAACTACAAGTGGAGGATATATTGATTCAAATTGGAAAGTACCATCACAATTTACGAATGGAACAGCAGAAGTTACGGGAGTATGGGTGCAAGTAGAATCAGCAAATCAAGAAGGAATAGATATAATTGATATATTATCAAGTGGAATAATATTGTAATTAATAAGAAATAGCCGCACGCAGGGGCTTATATATTTTATTTTTAGAACGACTCCGGGGTGA
>CAMEUC010000056.1 GCA_945937855.1 uncultured Clostridium sp.
TGGGTGTTGTTGAATAAGTGATACCCAAATATAAAAATAAAGAAATACCTTATAAAATAAGGATAAAAGGCAATATTTCACTTTATTAGTTAAAGGCTAAAATTTAGAAAGTGAGATATTTTTTTATGGAAAATAAGGAAATTTTTAAAAATAGTGAATTAATTCCTTTGCTGATAAAATATGTTAAGGTAAATAAAGTTGTATTTCCTATTGAGAAAGTAAAGTATTTATCTAATGCAGAAGTTATAGATGTATTAAAGAATTGTATTGATAAGGAAGAAATATATAATCCTAACTATGAAATGGTTAAAAATATTACTTTATTAGATGATAATGATTTAAAAGATATATACCCTCTTATAAAAGAAAGTATGGAAAAAATCAATTACGATTATATGAGAGATATTAAAGATTTAGTTAATAATGTTAAATCAAGAAAGAAAGGTAAAAAATATTCTTTTGAAGAACATTTAAAGGCATTAATAATTGCTCTACTTTCTAATCATAGATGGGGAGATAATAATATTAGGGAAAATATGGATGCTATTGATGAAATATTTCATAATTATAATAAGAATTATTTAAAAGTTGTTGAACCAAGTGTTTTAGTTAATAAGTTAAGGAAGATTCATTGCACTAACCCAATGATTAGTTATCAAATGAAAGCATTATCTAAAAATATAATGGTATTAGAACAAATAGAAAAAGATTATGGAAGTTTAGATAAGTTTGTAAGTAAAGAAAAACCTAATGACATAGCAAATATGTTTAACAGTGGTAAATATAAATTAATACAAGTTGGACGAGCTTTTGCTTATGATTATTTAAAAAGAGTTGGAGTTAATACTTGCAAAAAGAGTTCTCAATTAGAAAGATTATTTGGTAGTCATAGACTAGGAATTGTTGAAAATGCTAATGCTACTGAACAACAAGTATTAAATATTATAAAAAAGATTGCTGAATTAAATAACTGTGATGAGATAATCGTAGAATCAATAATCCAACAATTTTGTTTATTAAGATCTGCTAACATTTGTGGAGAACACCCTAACTGCGAGAAATGTAAGATAAGAAATTATTGTCATTATAACAAGAGATATGATGATTAATGTAATTAAAGGTATGTTTAACGACATATCTTTTTTGTTGTTTAAAAAGAAAGGAGAAATGATATATGGAATTAAATTATGCAATATTTAGAAGTGAACCTATTATGACTATACCTGATTTAGCCCAAATAGGATCACATAATAAGCGAGAAAAGAAAGCTTATCAATCAAATAAAGATATTAAAATAGAATTAAGTAAAAATAATATAGAACTTGTTCCACTAGATATGAAATATACTAAAGGTTTTGATAAACTAACAAAAGAATATAAAAAAGAACACGAAGAAAGAATGAAAACTGAACGAGCTGATAGAAAGAAAAGATACCATGAAATGTTAAATAGTTCCAAAAATTGTGTTGCTGATGAATTAATTTTTACTGCTACTCATACTTTCTTTGATGGTATGTCTAGAGAGCAAATAAAAGAATGGGCAGATACTTGTATGGAATTTGTTTATAAAGATTTAGGTTATAAAAAAGAACAAATTTTACATGCAACTGTCCATTTAGATGAATTAACACCTCATGTTCATTGTGTTGTTGTTCCACTTGTTAAGAAATTGGATAAGAGAACTAATACTGAAAGATATACCATATCTAAAAAACAATATATTAGAGATAAAATACACCTATCACAATTACAAGATATGTATCATAAAAGTCTAACTGAAAAAGGTTATGATCTAGAACGAGGTATTAAAGGTAGTGATAATAAACACATTAAAATAAAAGAATATAAACAACTTACTAAAAAATTAAATCACGAATTAAATGCTAAAAGTGATAGATTAGATAAAGCGATGAGTGAGTTTGAAGAACAAATGAAAACAAATAAAAAGATTCCTTTTGATAATAAACATGTTATTTTAGAAAAAGAAACTTTTGATAGTATGAATAATGTTATTAATGAATCTAAAAAAGTAATGGAATTGCAACCTAAACTACAAACAATATTTAATAAAGTTGATGGATATGCTAATAGTTATAAATATCTTGAAAAAGAAAACTTTAGATATAAAAAAGAGATAGATAATCTAGAATCCAAAAATAATGATTTAGAAATGAGAAATAATAGTTTACTAAATAGAATATATTATGTATTTCAAATGTTAAAAAAATTCTTAAGAAAACTATTACAACGAGGTAATGATTATACAAAAGATGAAACAAGTAAGTTTATTAAAAATTGTTATGATGAACAAGAATTTGATATGAATGATGTTGTAGGTATTTCTAGAGGTACAACTAAACAAGATGAATTATTCGATTATGTAGAAGCACCAGATTATTTAAAATCTAGAGTTAAAGATTATGATGAATATGAAAAAGATAAAGATGATTTTGAAATGAGTTTATAATTTTAAAAAAATATTCTTGATTTTTATCATGTTTAGAGTGATAAATAGTTTGACCTAAAATAATTCTCAACTGGCAAATGATAAATTGAAGTAGATTCCATAACAACAACTAAATTTGGATAATCTTTAATTAAATTATATAAATTATCAAATTCAATTTTATTATGTTCAATAAAAGACGCATCAATAATTGTATTTCTTAACTCATCAATAAAACAATAAACACTTTTTCCTTTAGCAATATCAAAACTTAAGATATGTTTCATAAATTTCTCCTTTCATAAATATTTCGGTTAATACCATATGAGATTACCTATATTCCTACACGCTTAATCATCCGAACTCTAACGTTCCATTATCTACAACCGAATTTATAAATAACCATATGGCAGACATTCATAAAATCGCACTCGAAGTGCCTGTTATAATCCGTCTTTACCGATGTTTGTTATAATAACAAAAAACATAAAAATTTCAAAATTTTAAACTTGAAATCTTTATGTTCAACATTATACGTGATATAATATAACTGATAGATAAATAGTAATATATTTGTAAAGTAGTTCAATTTTAGAATGATCTTTTATATGGTATAATGATTGTATTGTTTTTGTTACAGATTGGAAGTGAATTATGAATCAAGAAAAAATAGGTAAATTTATTTTAAAACTTAGAATGGATAATAATTTATCACAAGCAAAATTTGCTGACAAAATTGGTGTAACATATCAAGCAGTTTCAAAGTGGGAAAATGGTAGAGGTATACCAGATATAGAAATGTTAAAAAAAATCAGTGAAGTGTTTGATGTTGATATTGACGAAATAATTAACGGAGAAAAGAAAAAACAAAAATCAAAGTATAATTTAAGTTTATTAATTGCATCAGTTTTTGGAATAGTAGTAATTGTATTATTTTTATTAATTACAATTTTTTTTAACAAAGATAATATTAATGTTGCAAATATAAATTCAATAGAATCGAATTTTTCAGTTAATGGAGTAATTGTATCGGAGAACAATTCTACTATGATACATATTTCTGATATTAGAGTTAATAAAGAATTAGATAAGAAATTTTATTCTATAGAATCAATGTTATACGAAGATAACAATAAAAATTATAAAATTATATCAGAATATAAAAGTATAGCCAATAATAATGAAACAAAAAACTTAGACGAGTTATTAAAAGAAGTTAAATTTGATATTGAAAATTATTCTGATTCTTGTCCAAATATATCAACACACAATTTTTACATTGTAATAAATGCACTTGATGAAGAAAAAAATAAAATCAATTATAAAATACCCTTATCTTTAGAAAATAAGTGTTCATAGTTATCTAAACGCATCGTTTATAAAATAAAACATTGCGTTTATTTTTTTTTACACTGAACTAATTTATAATTAATTTTGGAAAGGAAAAGTTATAATAGAAGAGGTGTAAAAATGAAAAAAATAATATTTATATTTTTGGGAATATTGTCAATCGGATTATTACTTCCAAATAAAGTAAATGCAGAAACAAATATTACGAATTTTGAAGATACAATAAAAGAGGAGATTAAAACATTTAAAGGACAATCTGGTACCGAAGAATATATTAAAAAATTAGAATCTGCTGATTTATCAAATTATAAAGAAAGTGATGATAAAGTAAACATTTATATGTTTAGAGGAGATACATGTAGTTATTGTTTAAAAGCAGTTACATATTTTTCTACTATAGTAGATAATTATGGAGACAAATTTAATTTAATAACTTATGAAGTATGGAAAAATTCTGATAATGCTAAATTAATGGATGAAGTTGCCAAGACACTCGGAGAAGAACCAAACGGAGTTCCATATATAATAATTGGTGATAAATCATTTACGGGTTATAGTGAAGAAATGAACTCCCAAATTGAATCACAAATCAATAAAGTATATAAACAAACTGATAGATATGATGTTATGAATAATTTAGATAGTGGTACCACTACTATTAAAGAGGTTAAGTCAAATAACACTTCGTCATCATCTATGGTTTGGCTATTTATTTTACAAATTATTTCTATATTAGGTTTGATCATTTATGTAAATAAAAATAATAAAAATATTAAACAAAAATTAGAAGAACTTGAAATGAAAGTTAATAAGAATGCAAAATCTAAAAAGTAAAATAATTTTTATTGTAGTGTTAGTATTATGTATTTTTTCTTTCTTTGCAATATCTAAAGTTGCAATTATACATAATAATGATACTGATAGTATTAAATTTAAAGAGGAATATGAAAGTTTAAATGGCAAAAAATATAAAAATAAAAAAATAAGAGATGTTAAAATAGAAAAGGATAATCCTTTTGTATATAAAACAGCTGAAGAAATAGTAGACTTAATAGAAAATGGTGAATCATTTATAGTATATTTTGGCTTTAGTAAATGTCCTTGGTGTAGAAGTATGATTGAAACTTTTATTAAAACAGCAAAAGAAAATAATATAGATAAAATATATTATGTTGATATAGAAGAAATTAGAAATGTAATAGAATATGATAAGGACGGTAATTTAGTAACTACTAAAAATGGTACTCCAGATTATTATGATTTAGTTAACAAACTAAATAGTGTTTTAAATCAATATACATTAAATAATAATGGAGAAGAAGTTGCTATTGGAGAAAAAAGGATATATGCCCCTAATGTTGTATTAGTAAATAATGGGGAACCTGTTGAAATGATTGATCCAATTGAAAATATTATTAAGGATCCTGCATCAGAAATTACAAAAGAACAAAAAGAAGAAATGTCTAATAAGATTAAATGTCTATTTTCATGTATGAAAAAAGGAAATACTTGTAGTATTAAAACGAAGTGTTAGAAGAAAAAATATTAATTACAATTGGAACAATAACAACATTAGTTTTGGGAATTTAACATTAAAAGTTATTCCTTTTTTTGATTATAGTCTTGACAGTTGAACGATTATTCAATTATAATGTTAATAGTTGAGCGATTATTCAATTAAGGAGAGATAAATTATGATTAGTGATTGTAGCATCATACATGAAGATATGGTAAATAATATTAAAACATTATTACCTGTTGATGATACTTTTATCAAAACTTCTAGTTTTTTTAAAGTATTAGGTGATAAAACTAGAATTAAAATATTATGGATTTTAAATGAGGGAGAATTATGTGTTTGTGATATTGCAATTTTATGTAATATGACTAAGTCAGCAATTTCGCATCAATTATCATTTTTAAAGCAAAATAATATTGTTAAATCAAGAAAAGATGGAAAAGAAGTTTTTTATTCATTAAAAGACAATCATGTTAAATTTATGCTTGAAAATAGTATTAATCATATTATAGAAAAGGAGATTGATTAGAAAATGGAAAAAGAAGAAAAAATAAACTTATTTAGAATTATAACTACAATTATTTTATTTGCAATTACATTTATACCTAGTTTAAATAGTAATATTAAGATTAGTTTGTATATTATTTCGTATTTAGTTATTGGAGGAGACATTTTAATAAATGCCATCAAGAATATTTTTAAAGGTGAATTATTTGATGAAAATTTTCTTATGTCACTTGCTACTGTTGGGGCATTAGTTATTGGAGAATATCCTGAAGCTATTGCTGTAATGTTATTCTATCAAATTGGTGAATTATTTCAGGATATGGCAGTTGAAAAAAGCAAAGCTAATATAACTAAATTGATGGATATTAGACCAGATTTTGCTAATATTGAGCATAATGGTAATTTAGTACAAGTAAGTCCAGAAAAGATAAATATTGGTGATATTATAGTTGTAAAACCTGGAGAAAAAATACCATTAGATGGTATTATTGTTTATGGTAAATCTAGTTTAAATACTACAGCCCTAACTGGTGAATCTATTCCTAGAAGTGTTAATGTAGATGATGAAGTATTAAGTGGTTGCATTAACTTATCTTGTTTAATTAAAATAAAAACAACATCAACATTCGGAGATTCAACTGTTTCCAAAATTTTGGATTTGGTTGAAAATGCAGATAATAGTAAAGCAAATACCGAAAAGTTCATAACTAAATTTGCTAAAATATATACGCCAGTTGTAGTTATTCTTGCTGTTCTTTTAGCAGTTATTCCATCATTAATAACTGGTGAATGGTTAGAATGGATAAACAGATCTTTAATTTTCTTGGTAATCTCATGCCCATGTGCTCTTGTTGTTTCTGTTCCTTTAAGTTTTTTTGCTGGAATTGGTGGAGCAAGTAAAAATGGTGTCCTTATAAAAGGTGCAAATTATCTTGAAGCTTTAGCAAATGTAAATACAATTGTATTTGATAAAACTGGCACACTTACAAAAGGAAATTTTAAAGTAGTCGCAATTCATCCTGAAAAAATAACTGAAGAGAAATTGTTAGAAATAGCAACACTAGCAGAACAATTTTCTACACATCCTATTTCTATTTCATTAAAAAATGAATATAGTAAAGAACTTGATAAAAATAGAGTAAAAGATATAGAAGATATACCTGGAAAAGGGATTAAGGCAACCGTTGATAAAAAACAAGTATATATAGGAAATGATAAATTAATGAAATACATTGATGTTCATTATGAAAATTGTGAAAAAGAAGGTACTATTTCTCATATCGTAATTGATGGTGAATATGCTGGACATATAGTTATAACTGATGAAATAAAACCAACTTCAAAAACAGCATTAAATGAATTAAAGAACTTAGGTGTAGCAAAAACAGTTATGTTAACAGGTGATAAAAAAGAGGTTGGAGAATCAATTGGATTTGAATTGGGATTAGATGAAATAAAAACTGAATTACTTCCAGTTAATAAAGTTGAAGAAGTTGAAAGATTAATTAAATCAAAAAACAATGATAAAGAAAAAATAGCATTTGTTGGTGATGGAATAAATGATGCACCAGTATTAAAAAGATGTGATATTGGAATATCTATGGGTGGACTTGGAAGTGATGCAGCAATTGAAGCATCTGATATTGTTTTAATGAATGATGACCCATCTAGCATTGCAAAAGCAATTAAAATTTCAAGAAAAACTTTAAAGATTGTAAGACAAAATATTATTTTTGCATTAGCAGTTAAACTTATTGTTCTTATTTTAGGAGCATTAGGCATTGCTAATATGTGGGAAGCAGTATTTGCTGATGTAGGAGTATCATTTATTGCAATATTAAATGCATTAAGATGTATTAAGGATTAGAAAATTACAATTTCTACAGCAGATTAAAAGTGAAAACCGAGCCAAAAGAAACATTGTAACTAATGGCTCGGTTAAGCCTAGTTCTTGACGACTAGGTAACACACTACCAAGTCGGCATTTTGCCAACTAGGAATAGTGTGCAAAGGGACA
>CAMEUC010000057.1 GCA_945937855.1 uncultured Clostridium sp.
CTTTCAATATTTTATTTTCAATTTACTTGTGACATATCTATTTTAAACCTATATTATTTTCAAATCAAAGTAATACTTTCAAAAAATTTTAAATTGTTTTAATAAATAATGCTAATTTTTTCAAAGCATCGCATCCTACATCTATTTGTTCATCTGTAAATTCAGACAAAATATTTTTAGTGTCTTGTATCAAATTATTATCTTTTCCAAATAAAATATAATCTGCTGATAAATTTGTTAAATCACAAAGAACTTTTAGTTTCTCTACAGATAAACAACTGCTTCCGCGTTCAATAATACCTAAGTATTGACCTGAAATACCAAGATGTCTAGCAAATTCTTCTTTAGTCATTCCCATACTTTCACGAGCATTTTTAATTCTTTTACCAATTTCTTCTTTCATTTAAATTACTCCTATATCAAATTAAATTAATTTTAAACGATTTAAAATCACATAAAGTGATAAAAAATAATTTGAACAAGTGGAAAATGATTATAATATGTGATAATATATGAAAAAAAGAAACTAGAATTTGGAGTAGAAAAATGGAAAATAAACCGATGAAATTATTATTAATTGAAGATGATGTAAAGGAATGTAATATTTATAATGAAATGGCTAAACTAAGAACAGATATTGAGCTTGTAGCAGTAACAAACTCGGATATTGAGGCAATAAAATACGTTAAAAAATATTTGCCAGAAGGTATTATTTTAGATTTAGAATTAACTAAAGGGCATGGAACAGGATTTGACTTTCTAAAAGATTTGAAATTATTAAAGTTAAATAATGTACCTAAAATTATAGTTACAACTAATGTTTGCTCAGATTCGGTATATGAATATTTACATGAAAATGGAGTAGATTTCATTTTTTATAAAAAACAGGAAAACTATTCACAAGAAAAAGTAATAAATACATTGCTATTGCTAAGACAATATAAAAACAGTAAATTACAAGAAATAAATATAGAAAGCGACAAAAGAGATCAAGAAATTATATCAGATAAAATTAATGAAGAACTTGATTTAATAGGAATTAGTACACATCTACAAGGCAGAAAATACCTTCATGATGCAATACAATATGTTATAGAAAACGAAAATGAGAATAATAAAATCACAGTAGTACAATTCCTAGTTAACAAATATAAAAAATCTAATAGTACAATAAGTAGAGCAATGCAAAATGCAATATTACATGCGTGGAGGATATCAGCAATAGAAGATTTAAATACTTATTATACAGCTAGAATAAACTATGAAACAGGAGTGCCAACTCCAACAGAATTTATATATTATTATTCAAACAAAATAAAAAAACTCATTTAATGTAATAAAATGTAAATTTTTGTTACATTAAAGAACTTCCATAAATCACTTATACAAACAAGTATAAGTGATATTTTTTTATTGTCAAAAATAGAAAAATGGAGGTGATTTTAATGAGTTTATGGGAATGGATCGCATATTGGTTTGGACTATAGAATAATAGAACAGTAATCAAATATATATTTTGAAATCAAATATATATATTGATTACTGTTTCTTTTAATTGTATAATATATATATCTTACAAAAAGAGGATATATGTTATGAATATAGATGTAATAAGTTCAGCAATAAAAATGTTTTTTATAGTAATGTTTACAAGTTTAATATCAATAAAATTATTAAATTGTAATTATAGCAAGAAGAATATAATTCTTATTTTTTTAGAATCTTTGCTATTATCTATCGTTTATATAATAGTAAAAAATTATATGAATATAGTGATTTCTTTATGCATTATTTGTTTGTTCATATCTTATTTTATTAAATTATTAAATATATATAAAAACGGACATTCAATGTTAGTAGTAATTATTTCTATGGCAATGTGCTTAATGGCTTTTGGATTGGCAGTTGTTTCCGAATTTAGTTTATATAAAATATTTCATATAGAAAATAATATTATAAATAGTTTATTAATTGCATTTATCCAAGGGATATTGATTTTTAGTTTTCTTAAAACAAAGAGGTTTTCTAAAGGATTTAGTTTTTTGAAGAATAAAAATGAATATATAGATATAATTATGATTAACATAAGTACAATTATAATTTTTGTATATTTTTTATTAGGGAATTACTATCATAAAACTGCAATTAATATGTTTATAATGTTTACTTTCCTTGGTATATTTATGATAATGATGATTAAGGAAGCTTTTTCAATGCAATATAAACAAAACTTACTGAAAAAAGAACTTGAAGCATGTAAAGAAGAAATTGAATTGAAGGATAATGAAATAAAGAAATTATCTAATGAAAAATTCGAAATTAGTAAAATAAATCATGAATTTTATAATAGACAAAAAGCATTAGAATTAAAGGTAAAAGAAACTCTTTTAAATGCAAACATGGAGGTTGCAGAAGAATTAGAGGCTGTGAGTAGAGTTGAAAATCTAACCAAAGAATACTCTGAAGCTATGAAAAAAATAAAAGGTAAAACAAAATTATCAAAAACAGATATAGCAGAAATAGACGATATGTTTAATTATATGCAAACAGAGTGCATAAATAACAACATAGATTTTGATTTAAAAATAAATGGAAACATACATTATTTAATAAATCATTATATCCCTAAAAACAAATTAGAAACAATGATAGGTGACCATATAAGAGATGCAATTATAGCAATAAACTCATCAAATAATAAAAATAAAAGTATATTAGTAATATTAGGAACAAAAGAAAGCTGTTATGAACTGTGCGTATATGATACTGGAATTGAATTTGAAATAGACACATTACTAAAACTTGGATTAGAAAGAACCACTACACATAAAGAAACAGGAGGAAACGGTATAGGATTCATGACTACATTCGAAACAATGAAGGAATGCAGAGCAAGTTTAATAATAGAAGAAAAACCTATAAGCGATAATAATTACACGAAGTCAGTAACAATAAGATTTGATGGAAAGAATGATTATAAAATAATTTCGTATAGAGCAGAAAAAATAAAACAGCAAAACAAAAGCGGAAGAATAATTGTAGAAAAATATAATAAATAATTTCCTGATTTGATACTAAAAAAAATTCTATTTAGAGTATACATTTTTAAAATTCTATGCTAAAATGTATGTACAGTTACTTAAATTAAAAGTATGTTAATATTTATGAATTTTAGTAATAAAATAAAAACAAGGGGGAAAAATGTAAATGGAACAAGTTGTAAATAAGAAAGCCTATGAACTTTCAAAAACAGGAGAAATTATACAAACTATTTTAATTATTTTAGGAGCATTATTAGTACCAGCAATAGTACCACAATTATTACAAGTTATATTTGGAAAAACAAGCTGGATCGCAAGTAATTCACAAATTGTAGTAGGAAGTATAGTAAACACAGCCTTGATAATGACAGGCATAAATATGAAAGGATGGAGAAAAATACTTTTAGTTGCTACATTACCAAGTTTATCTGCAATAGGAAGTGGGTATATATTTGGTAGTTTAACTAAAGTTACAATATTTATGGTACCAGGAATTTGGCTTGGAAACTTTGCTTTAATAATGCTTATGAAATACTTATATGTAAATAAAAACATAAACTATGCTGTAAGTGCAATAATATCAATAGCTGTAAAGGTAGCTATAATATTTGGAGTATTAAATATATGGATGGCATTTTCAGTTTTACCAAGTGAAGGAGTAGTGGCAAATACACTAAGAAATACAATGGGGCTAACACAAGCCATAACAGCAACAATAGGCGCAATTATTTCAATTTTAATAATAAAAATAGGATTTAGAAAAAAATCATAAAAAAATTTTAAAAAACTATTGCATTTTAAAAATATATGGAGTATAATACAAAACATGGTGATGATAATCATGAGGATACACCTGTTCCCATACCGAACACAGAAGTTAAGCTCATGCATGCCGAAGATACTTGTGGGTTACCCTACTGGGAAAATAGGTAGTCGCCAATTTATATTCCCCAATAGCTCAGTTGGTAGAGCGCTCGGCTGTTGAATGTTAGCAGCTCTGTAGAGAAATCTATAGATGAGAAGGTGGCTAAGTCGGTGAAACTCGTAAATAATTAAAAGTTATACGACAATACCGAGCAAGGCGAAAGCTATGTGTAGAGACTTTACACCACCTACCTAAATCGAAAGACAAGGTAAAGATAAAGTCCAGACTACAAATTGTTAAAAACAATGTTAATGAAAGTTAATGTAGTAAAGTAACCGATAGGTCGTTGGTTCGAGTCCAACTTGGGGAGCCAAAAAGAAAAAAAGTTCATTTATAAATGAGCTTTTTTTTTGTAGTCACTTACTTGTCACTTTAAATGTAATATAATAAAGCCACTATAGGAAATGAAAGATTACAAATATTGAAAGGAGAAAGTTTTATGGAAATATTAAAAGTAGAAAATCTTACAAAGATTTATGGAAAAGATGAGAATAAAGTTATAGCTCTTGATAATGTATCTTTTTCAGTTGAAAAAGGGGAATTTATAGCAATAGTAGGAGCAAGCGGCTCTGGAAAATCTACATTACTTCATTTAATAGGAGGAGTAGATAGACCATCATACGGGAAAGTATATATCGATGGAAAGGATATATATAGTTTTAATGATGATAAATTAGCTATTTTTAGGAGAAGACAAGTAGGACTTATTTATCAATTCTATAATTTGATACCAATATTAAATGTAGAAGAAAATATTACATTGCCACTAAGCCTTGATAATAGAGAAGTAAATAAAGGAAAATTAGACGAATTATTAAAATTATTAGGACTTGAAGATAGAAAAACACATTTACCAAATGAGTTATCTGGTGGACAACAACAAAGAACAAGTATAGGAAGAGCACTTATAACAAACCCTACAATAATTTTAGCAGATGAACCAACAGGAAATTTGGATTCTAAAGCAAGTGAAGAAATTGTGGAATTATTGAAAAGATCGAATAAAGATTATAAACAAACTATAATTATGATAACACATAATTTAGAAATTGCTAAAGAAGCGGATAGGATTATTAAGTTAGAAGACGGCAAAATAGTTTAAGTTACAGATAAAGTTCAAAACATAAATATATAATATTTTCAATTTGCGAAGCTCTAAGCAGACTAACCAACATGAAAATTCGAATATATAATGTCTGAACACTGGAGTAGTCTTAAATTTAAACGAGTAGGGTCGCTTCTCATTTCAAATATTATATATTTATGTTTTGAACTATAACAGGTTTAATAAAAAAATAAGTGCCGTCTTAATAAAGATTGGAGGAAAATGTAAAATGGAATTGTTAAATAAATTGACAATGAAGAATTTAAAATTAAATAAAAAAAGAACTATTGTAACAATTATTGGTATAGTTTTATCAGTTGCATTAATTACAGCAGTGGCAAGCCTATTCTTTAGCGCAAGGAGTAGCTTGATAAGATTTGAGACTAAAGAAAAAGGAAATTTTCACTATTGCTTTTTTGATGTCCCAGCACAAAATATAAATGAATTTAAAGAAAATAGAAAGATAGAAACAATGTATTTAGTGCAAAGTTTAGGATATGATTATTTACAAGGAAGTAAAAACGAGTATAAGCCATATGTTTATGTAAAATCATTTGACAAAGATGCTTTAGAAAATTTGGCAATCAACTTAACTGAAGGAAGACTTCCTGAAAATGAAAATGAAATTCTTGTCCCAAGTCATACAAAAACAAATGGTGGAGTGACCTTAAATGTAGGTGAAACAATAACTTTAAACCTTGGCACTAGAGTATCAGATGGAGAAGAACTTAATCAAAGTAATCCATATGTTCCTGAACAAAATGAAGAAATTATTAATACTACTCCACATACATACACAATTGTTGGTATTATAGAAAGACCATCTAGTGAAATAGAAGATTATTCTGCACCAGGCTACACATTTGTAACTTATATGGACCAAGAAAATCTTTCAGACAAAAACGTTGATGTATTTGTAAGATATACAAAAGAAGGAATAAAAGATTGTTTAAAAGTAACTGCAAATATTTTAGGTGTAGATGAAGAAGCATATGAAAAACTATGTGGAGGCGAATTCTTAGAAAAAGATGAAATGGAAGAGTTAACTAAAAAATTAGGTGAACCTAAATATGAAACAGATTTAAATGGTTATTTAATCCTTTTAGAATCAGGTATAGTAGGAGACTCTACATTAAAAGCATTAGGAACGGCAGTTATAGTTGTAGTTATAATAATTATATTTACATCAGTATTTTGCATAAAAAATAGTTTTGATATTTCAATTACAGAGAAAACAAAGCAATATGGAATGTTATCAAGCATTGGAGCAACAAGAAAACAAATAAAGAAAAATGTATATTATGAAGCATTGATACTTGGACTTATAGGAACACCAATAGGAATATTAGTTGGAGAAATAGCCTCATACATACTAATAATGGTAAGCAATTATTTCCTAAAAGATGCTTTGAATGTTGAACTAGTATTTAGTTTCTCTTGGCTTGCAATTGTATTTGCTATAATATTATCTTTTGTAACAATATATTTATCGGCAAGAAGAAGTGCAAAAAGAGCGTCAAAAATTACACCAATTACTGCAATTAGGAATAGTGAAAATATAAAAATAAAACCTAAAAAAATTAAATCACCTAAAATAATAAAGAAAATATTTGGTATTGGTGGAGAAATATCATATAAAAATTTAAAACGAAGTAAAAAGAAATATCGTACAACAGTAATAAGCATAATAGTTTGTGTATCTGTATTTATAGCACTTAGCTCATTTATAAATTTGGCATTTAATGTAATAAAAGTAGAATTCCAAAATCAAGACTATAATATACAGATAAGTTATAGAACAAATGAAGACATAGATGAGAAAATGAAAGAAATATTTAATTTGGATAATATAAAAAGTTATTCGGCTATTTCTAGTAGAGGTCTAAATTTTACAACTGACAAATATAGTAAAGAATATTTAGAAATACATCCAGATGGAGGAAATGGCACTTATACTGATGAAGATGGTGTAGAACATACAATGGATGATTATATTAGTGTATATTCAGTAAACACAGAAGAATTTACAAGATATGTAAAAAGTTTAGGACTAAAATATGAAGATGTAAAAGACAAAGGAATTTTAATTAATAATATTTACGAAACAAAGAAAGTAAATGATAAATATATAGAAGTAGAAATACCTAAATATACTTTTAAGGTAGGAGACACTATAAAAGGCTACATTGATGATGATAAGAATAATACCCAAAAGGATTGTTCAATAGAAATTGCTAAAATAACTACTGAAGTGCCTATGGGAATGAGTGAGTATCAAAGCGGAAATGCTTGCCTATTTATAGACGAAAAATTAGGAGAAAATATAGTAGATAACAGTTACTATAAAAATGTATACATAGATTCTAAAGATGCAAATAAAACACAAGAGGAAATTATAGATATATTAAGAGGCACAGAGTATAACCTTGTAAATGAAGGTGAAATTGCTAAAATGATGAATTCATTTTATACTTTAATTGCAATTTTCTTATATGGCTTTATAACAGTAATAGCATTAATTGGAGTAACTAACATATTTAACACAATTACCACAAATATGAATTTACGAAGAAGAGAATTTGCAATGCTTAAAAGTATTGGAATGACTAAAAAAGAATTTAACAGAATGATAAGACTAGAAAGTTTCTTCTACGGGATGAAATCTTTAATTATAGGAATTCCAATAGGCTGTGTGTTATCTTATCTAATTTACAAA
>CAMEUC010000058.1 GCA_945937855.1 uncultured Clostridium sp.
AAAATATATAACACCCTGGGAGCGGATTATAAAAAAATCATACAAATTACAATTTGTCTACTAACACATAGTCACATTTTTTAGTAGTATATTCCATTTTTGAATAATTTATGTAATTTAATTTATTTATATAAATTTTCTACATCTTTTAAACCTAAGTTTGTTTTACATTCATTTAAAAAGAATTTATCTGTCTGTCCTGCAATATAGTCAATAACAGCTCTTTTTATATTAAAGTCCTTTTTCTCTGACATTTTCCTTATAAATTCATATAAATTTTGTTCTGATATATCTTTGCCTCTATTTTCTTTGTAATCTTCTCTTTGTAATTTCTCTAGATATTGATTATATAGCAATTTAAATAATTTATCAATCTTTTCATAATTTTTATTTGCCATGTCTGATTCATATATTGTTTTGTAATTCCAAGTTTTTAATTTCATTAATGCTTCAAACACTTCATCTGAAAACATTAAATATGGCTTATCATAACTATTTATAATTACATCTTTTATAAGTGTGTCTACTATTGTAGAATTATTGTCTCCTAAGACCTTAGCAACCTCTTGTGGTATATCTTCTCTTGTAATTACTCCCACTTTTATTGCATCTTCAATATCTCTACCAATGTAAGCTAGTATATCTGATAGTCTTACCACACAGGCCTCTAATGTCATTGGTTTTATTTGCTTACTATAATTATCTATTTTAAATGCATTGTTTAAATCTTCTATAAATTGTTCTTTTGTTTTATCTGGATTATATGTATATCTGTTTATTAAAATTTCTCCATTATGTGCTAATATTCCATCTAAAGTTTGAAGACTGATATTTAATCCTTCCATTGTTTGTAATTCTCTTACACTCTGTGCATTATGGCAAAAAGCTCCTATATTTTCTTCTTTGCAAATATCATTTAAAAGGCTTTCTCCTTTATGTCCAAAAGGTGTATGTCCAATATCATGACCTAAAGCCATTGCCTCTATTAAGTCTTCATTTAGCCTAAGGCTTCTTCCTATTGTCCTTGCAATTTTAGATACTAATTGCACATGTAAAACTCTTCTTGTTATATGGTCATTTTGTACAAATGAATACACTTGAGTTTTGTCTATATACCTAGTATATCCTGATGAATGTATTATTCTATCTATATCTCTATAAAATATTGGTCGTATATCTTCTTTATCTTTTTTTAACCATATTCCTTTTTCTGATTTACATGCATATGGGGATAATTCTTTTTCTTTTAATAGCATATTTTCTTTTGCTTTTAATAAAATTTCGTTCATTTAATCGCCTCTAGTTTATTATATAAAATTTACCTGAAATTGTAAAGTTTTTTTCGTTTTTGCTTGCAAATTTTAGTTCTATGTGTTAAAATGGAAAAAGTGATTGTTTATTTTACTTTAGGGAGGTGCAAAAATGCCAAATATCAAATCTGCAATTAAAAGAGTTAGTGTTATTGAGAAAAAAACATTACAAAATAATATGATTAAATCAGAATATAAAACAGCTGTTAGAAAATTTGAAGCTGCTGTTACAGAAGGTAATAAAGAAAAAGCAGAAGAGCTTTTAAAATTAGCAACAAAGAAAATTGATACTGCTTGCTCAAAAGGTGTTATAAAAGCAAATACTGCTTCTAGAAAAAAATCTAATATAGCTAAAAAATTAAACACATTAGGTGCTTAAAAATAATAATATTAGCCAGTGATTATTCACTGGTTTTTATTTTTTAATTAATGAATATACAAATTGTAATTTGTGTGAGTACCGTATTTGTTAAAACATCAAAAGACGACCGCCAAATCTCGTCGGGGTTTTTATATTTTATTTTTTTCACTGCCCCATCCTAGAAAATGTAATTCGCTTCGCTCAAACATTTTCTACGGCGGTCACCCCGGAGTCGCTCCAAAAATAAAATATATAAAACCCCTGCGTTTGGCTACTTGTTTATTATGCAATTAGTTTTTTTGTATAGAGTAGCACGAAGGGTGATTATATATTTTAAAAGTGAGTTGTTCCGTGGGGACCGCCGTGGGCTGTTAAAGGCGTTAGCCTTGTTACAGCGCCGGTGGGAAGCAACGAACGATTTAAAATATATAACACCCTGGGAGCGACTTATTAAAACAGCTCTACAAATTATAATTTATCTAATTTACCAACAATTACCTTTGATTTTATGTATAAAATTATGATACTATTTTATATAGGAGGTATTACAAATGATGAAAAATTTTTTAAATGATGTAAAAAATATAGATAAAAAAATTGTTACCGTTATGTTTAAACGGTTTTAGAATTTCTTTGCTTGTTGCTTTATTTTCAGTTTATATTCTTACTTTATATAGTACATATCCTATTTCACATGTTGCATATTTATGTGGATTACTTTTATTTAGATTAAGCTTAACTTGTGTTGTTGCTTTTTTTATATGTGGATTTGCAATAAATAAAATCCTTGAGAAATAATATAAAGAGGCACAGGTATACCTGTGCCCCACGTTGGAGACTTATTTGCCTTTGGGGTTACCACCCTTGGGGTCGCCACCCTTGACAGTTCCTCCTTTGGAACTACCAGACGGTCCATGTCCGCCACGCTCGCCTTTGCTCATAAGTTTTTTCTCCTTTTCGAAAACTAGCACAATATGTGCTACGTTATTATGTCAACATAGAATTTAATTCTTGTCAAGCTTATTTTTTCAATTCTTCTAAAAATAATTTATTTAATAATTGTGGATTTGCTTTTCCTTTTGTTTCTTTCATTGCTTGTCCTACTAAAAATCCTAATGCTCTATCTTTTCCTGCTTTGTAGTCTGCTATTGACCCAGGATTTGCTTCTAGTATTTTATTTACTACTTCTTTTATTGCTCCTTCATCAGATATTTGTATCCAGCCTTTTTCTTTTATTATTTCTTCTGGGTCACGTGGATTTTCTAGTAATTCTTCGAATACTTTTTTCGCAATACTACTACTTATTGTTCCTTTGTCTATTAAAATAATTAGTTTCCCTAATTCTTCCGCTGTAAATGGCATTTGTTCT
Source organism: uncultured Clostridium sp. (assembly GCA_945937855.1). Lineage (GTDB taxonomy): Bacteria > Bacillota > Clostridia > TANB77 > CAG-508 > UMGS1933. Next base: position 3,041 of record CAMEUC010000058.1, read on the forward strand.
ATGTCTTCTTCATTTTGTACTCTAATTATATCTGTCATAATCCAGTTACTTACAGCTTTTGGATTGTTACATACTTTGCTTGCCTCTTCAAAAAAGTCTGATAGATATTTCGAAGAAACTATTATGTTACTATCGTATTCTGGAAGTTTTAATTCCTTCATATATCTTTCTTTTCTTTCTTCTGGCATTTCTGGAAGGCTTTTTCTTATTTCTTCTTTCCATTCATCTGATATTTCTATTATTCCTAAATCTGGCTCTGGGAAATATCTGTAATCTTGTGCGTTTTCTTTACTTCTCATTGTAAATGTTTTTCCAGATACCTCGTCCCAACTTAATGTCTCTTGCTCTATTGTTCCCCCATTTTCTATTACATCTATTTGCCTTTCTATTTCATAATCTATTGCTCTTGATATTGATCTAAATGAACTCATATTTTTCATTTCTGTTCTTGTTCCAAAAGGCTCACCTTTTTTGTGTACAGATACATTTACGTCTGCTCTAAAAGACCCCTCCTCCATTTTACAGTCTGATACTTCTATATATTGTAAAATAGATTTTAATTTTTTAAGATATGTATCTGCTTCTTTACTTGACCTTAAATCTGGTTCTGATACAATTTCAATTAAAGGGACTCCTGCTCTGTTTAAATCTACTAATGAATCTCTTCCATAATCATCATGGTTTAATTTTCCCGCATCTTCTTCTATATGAATTCTTGTAATTCCTATTTTTTTTGTACCTTCTTCTGTTTCAATTTCTACTTCTCCATTTACACATAGTGGTCTATCAAATTGTGATATTTGATATGATTTTGGTAAATCTGGATAGAAATAATTTTTTCTATCATTTTTACTTATTTTTGCAATTTCACAATTTGTTGCAAGTCCTGCTTTTACTGCATATTCTACTACTTTTTTATTTAGCACTGGAAGTGCTCCTGGCATTGCCATACATACAGGACAAACATGAGTATTTGGTTTACCTCCAAAGTCTGTTGGGCAAGAACAAAATATTTTTGTTTTTGTTGCAAGTTCTGCATGGACTTCAAGTCCTATTACTGCTTCATAATCTTCTCTTGACATATTTTTATCTCCTTTTTTGCAATTATTTTTTAAATTGTGGTTTGTAATTTCCCCTGAATTTTATTTTTTGTTCTACTGCATAGGCTGCTTTTAATATTGTTTCTTCATCAAAGCTTTTTCCTATTAATTGCATTCCTATTGGCATTCCTTGTTTGTCCACACCAGATGGTATTGATATTCCTGGAAGTCCTGCTATGTTTACAGATACTGTGCAAAGGTCTGCCATATACATTTCTAACGGATTTTTTGACCTTGTTCCAATATCATATGCTACTGTTGGTGATGTTGGAGTAAGTAAAACATCATATTCTTGGAACAATTTTTCAAATTCTTTCATTATAACTGTTCTTACTTTTTGAGCCTTTTTGTAATATGCATCATAGTATCCAGATGATAACACATAAGTTCCTAAAATTATTCTTCTTTTAACTTCTGCTCCAAAGCCTTCACTTCTTGAGTTTACAAATATATCATTTAAGTCTTCAAAGTTTTCAGTCCTGTATCCATATCTTATACCGTCAAATCTTCCCAAGTTTGAACTTGCTTCTGCACATGCAATAATATAATATACTGCTAATGCTTTGTCTGCTATGTCTAATGTACACTCTGAAACTTCGGCACCTAATTCTTTATATATTTTAGCTGTATCTTGTATTGATTTTCTTACTTCTTCATTTATTCCTTCACCTAAAAATTCTTTTGGTACACCTATTTTTAAACCTTTAACCCCATCTTTCAAGTTTTTAGTATAATCTACTTTTTCTTTATTTACAGAGGTAGAATCTTTTTCATCATGTCCTGCGATTACATTTAAAAGCATAGCTGCGTCTTCAACATCTTTTGTAATAGGTCCAATTTGGTCAAGTGACGATGCAAATGCAACTAATCCATATCTCGAAATTAGTCCATATGTAGGTTTTAATCCGACAACTCCGCAAAGTGAAGCAGGTTGTCTAACAGAACCACCTGTATCTGAGCCTAAAGCCCAAGGTACCATATCAGCTGCTACCGCTGCTGCACTTCCACCTGAAGAACCTCCGGGAACTTTATTTAAATTCCATGGATTTTTAGTGGTTCCAAAACTAGAATATTCTGTTGATGCTCCCATTGCAAATTCATCCATATTTAACTTTCCTAAAACAATCATGTTTTTATCATTTATTTTATTCATAACTGTTGCATCATATGGTGCTACGAAATTTTCTAACATTTTAGAGCTACATGTAGTTTTTACCCCTTTTGTACATATATTATCCTTTATTCCTATTGGAATTCCAGCTAATTTTGAAGCACTTCTATCCACATTTTTTGCTTTTTCTAAAGCTTCTTTATCTGTTAAAGTAACAAATGCATTTATATCTTTTTCTTTTTCATTAATTCTGTCTATATAACTTTTTGTAATATCTTCTGGTGTAATTTCGTTTTTATTTAATTTTTCTATTAATTCATGAACCGTTAACTCGTATAAATTCATAATTTCCTCCTATTTTTGTTTTTTATGTTTAGCCTTGTAGATGGGCAGACACAGAGGCCCACCCCCTAAATTTTTTTGCGAATTTATTGTTGATGGTAATATTGTTTTTAATTTATTACTTTTGGGATTTTGAACATATTATTTTGCTGTTCTGGTGCATTTTGCATTAATAAATATTCATCCTCAAAGTTTTTGACTTCATCTTCTCTAAAGCAATTAACATTTGCACTTGTGCCATTAGTTTCTTCTATATCTTCAGTATCTACACTATTTATTGTATTTGCAAAATTTAATATGTCTTGCAAATTTTTTCTATATTCTTCTATTTCCTCATCTTTTATTTTTAAACTTGCGAGTTTTGCAATATGCATAATTTCTTCTTTTTTTATTTCCATAAGGTTTTCCTCCTTTTAATCTTTTCTATTATATATTTTTTTTATGCAAAATACAAGGTTTGTATTTCATTTTCACATTTTTTAGTAAATTTTTTTGAATAATTTTCAATTTGATTTGTAATACTAAAACTATGAATTAAATTAATATTAAGGGAGGAAGTTAAATGAAAGCAACTGGAGTTGTTAGAAGAATAGATGATTTAGGTAGAATTGTTATTCCTAAAGAAATAAGAAGAACTCTAAGAATAAAAGAAGGAGATCCTATTGAAATATTTACAGATAAGGAAGGTCAAGTTATTTTAAAGAAATATTCTCCTATTGGGGAACTTTCTGAATTTGCAACTGGTTATGCAGAAACTCTTGCCAAAACAACAGGACATATAGCTTGTATTACTGATAAAGATTCTGTTATCGCTGTTTCTGGTGCATCTAAAAAAGAATTTTTAGAAAAAGCTATTAGTCCTGAATTAGAAAAACTAATTGAGAATAAAGAGATTTATACTAGTAAAGAAAACAATGAAAAAGCTATACCTATTACTCAAAATGGTAATAATACTCTTGATAATTCTCAAGTAATATACCCTATTATATCTGATGGAGATGTTATTGGTAGTATAGTACTCCTTTCTAAAGAAAGTAATACTAAAATGGGAGAGTCTGAGCTTAAAGTAGCCCAATCTGCTGCTGGTTTTTTAAGTAGTCAAATGGAGATTTAGAGATTTTTTACCATTAGTTCTTGACCAATTTTTTTCTTTCATATAAAATAATATTATAAATTATTTTAGGAGTGTACAAATGAAAGAAAATAAAATTGATTTTTATAGCAAAACAACTTTAAAATCTTATAATTTAGATGAATCTATTCGTTATCAGTTAAGTATGCTTGATAGTCTAGATGTTTTTACTAGAAAGCATTCAGAAAATGTTGCTAATATTACTTGTAGATTATGTGAGCGTCTTAAATTAGGCAAGAATTTTACCGTTTATTGTACTACTTGTGCTTTCTTACATGATGTAGGTAAACTTTTTATTCCACCTTCTATTTTACAAAAGCAAGGTCCTTTAACCGATGAGGAATATGAAGTAATGAAAACACATACTACTCTTGGTTATAATATGTGTATGGAAGATGTTAAACTTAGGCCTTATGCCAATGGTGCTTTATATCATCATGAAGCTTTAAATGGTTCTGGTTATCCTAACCATGTAACTAAAAAAGATATCCCTATTGAAGGGCAAATTATTCGTGTTGCAGATGAATTCGATGCTATTGTTAGTAAAAGGCAATACAAATCACATATTGGTATAACAGATACTTTAAAACTACTTATAAAAGAAGCTCAACCTATTCCAAAGTCTATTGCTTTGAAGTCTATTGAATCTAATACAAAACTTGGAAAATTAAATCCAAAAGTTGTAAGAGCTCTTTTCAAAGTAGTTATAGAAGATACAGAATATGAAATTAGCTGTATTATGGATTATATGAAATATATTAATGAACAAATTAAAAGGTTACAAGTTATTAGTAATTATAATTTTAAAATGCAAAAATCTAAAAAAGAAAAAAAGAAGGAATATTATAAAGCTTGTATGGAAGCAATGTTCGAAGGTGGAGAATCTCTTAAGAATTTTAACTATATTTTAGAAGAATATTTAGCTGTTTATTTAAAAAAGAAAGAAACTGTAAATAGTTTATTTAATGAAATTAAACAGATTAAAAAATTAAGAGTATAAAAAATTGTAATTTGTATGATTTTTTTATAATCCGCTCCCAGGGTGTTATATATTTT
>CAMEUC010000059.1 GCA_945937855.1 uncultured Clostridium sp.
ATAACACCCTGGGAGCGGATTATAAAAAAATCATACAAATTACAATTTATTGTTTTGATTAAAATAAATTAAAAATGAAAAAATTAATAATTACCGGTGGAAATATTAACAAAGAATTTTTGCAGAATTTTTTAAAAGAAAATAAATTTGAAAAAATAATAGCGGCAGATAAAGGTTTAGAGATATTAAATAAACTTAATGTAAAACCAGACTATATAATAGGAGATTTTGATTCTGTAAATAAAAAGATTTTAGAAAGATATAAAAACATACCTATAACATATTTAAAACCAGAGAAAGATTTTACAGACACACATATGGCACTAAAACTTGCAATTGAAAAAGGGGCAAAAGAAATAACAATTGTCGGTGCAGTAGGAACAAGACTAGACCATACTATAGCGAATATTCATGTATTAAAAGAAGCAATAGAAAAAAATGTAAAAGTGCAAATAATAAATGAAAACAATAAAATAGAATTAATAAATAAAAACACAACAATTAAAAAAGATAATAATTATAAATATGTTTCTCTTATACCATTAACAACCGAAGTAAAGCGGAGTGACTTTAGAAGGTTTTAAATACAGCCTGCATGATGCTACTTTAAAAATAGGAGAAAGTATTGGGGTAAGCAACGAACAGATAGATGATGAAGCAACCATAAAAGTAAAAGAAGGAATATTAATTTTAATTTTTTCAAAAGATTAGAAACCTCTCACTTATAAATATAAAATAACATATTATATATTTATAAGGGGGAGATTTTTAAATGGTATTAATAGGGAAAAAAATAATATTCGGATTAACAAGTTCACAATATGCTTTTAAAAAAACAATTCCCCAAATTTTGAAATTAACTGAAGAAGGAGCAGAAATAATTCCTGTAATGTCTTTTGATGCTTATAATTTAGATAGCAAATTTGGAAAAGCTAAAGACTTTGTAGAAAAAATAGAAGATGTGACATTAAAAAAAGTAATTCATACAGCCGAAGAGGTGGAAAATCTTAATAATTTTAATGAAATAGATTTAATGGTAATTAGCCCATGTTCTGGTAATACAATTGGAAAACTGGCAATAGGAATTATGGATACTCCAGTTCTTAAAGTTGCAAGAAAAATTTTAAGAAGTGATAAAAGTCTTGTTTTGGGAATTGCAACTGCAGATGGCCTAGCTCGGAAATGCAGAGAACATAGGAAAATTATTAAACAGAAAAAATATTTTTTTTGTACCAAGGTCACTTTCATTTGAACCAAAATATATATTTGATACAGTTTTATATGCTTTAGAAAAAGAACAAATACAGCCAATTTTGTTATAAAATGTCTAAAAATGTTTTGACAAATTACTAAATATATGATACAAATATGTCTGTTAATAATATAAAAAATGGGGATGCAAAAAATGGGAGATATAAACGTATTTACAGGACCAATGAAATGTGGAAAAACACAAAGAATATTAGACGAGGCACAAAGACAACAAATAGCAGGAAAAAATATAAAAGTATTTAAACCAAAAATAGATGATAGATTCTCAGATGTACAAGTAATTAGTAGAAAAGGGTATAAAACAGATGCAATAGCTATTAACAATATAGATGAAATAAAAAATTATGATGCAGATGTATATGTAATAGATGAATTCCAATTCTTAAAGGGAGATCTAAAAGAATTGTACAGGCTAGCCAACTCAGGTAAAAAGTTCTATATAGCAGGATTAAACCTAACAGCAGAAAGAAAACCATTTGGAAATATGGGAGATTTATTATGCATGTCTGATAATGTTCAAATACTTACATCTGTATGTGAAGTATGCAGAAATGACAATGCAATATATACATACTATGCGGGGAAAGATAAAACAGGAGATGTATTAGTAGGAGAAGAAAATTATATACCAGTATGCAGAAAATGTTACGAAAAATTAATGAGGGAGAAAAATAACTAAAAATTACGTAGGAAGAGCCTAGCCATATTCTTCCTACATTTTTTTTAATAATTAATTTCTATTTTACTTATTTAAAATTTTATGATATATTAGTTACAAAATTAAAAATTAAGGAGAAACCTTTGGAAATTGTAGGACAAATTACAGAAATTATATATCAAAACGAGACCAATTGTTATACTGTAGCAGAATTTACAATGAAAAACGAAATAACAACAGTAGTAGGCTATTTACCTTTTATAAATAAAGGGGATAGCCTTAAACTATTTGGAAAGTTTGTTACTCATCAAGACTATGGAGAACAATTTAAAATAGAAACATTTGAAAAAATAATGCCACAAACATTAGAAGCACTTACCAATTATTTAGGTAGTGGAGCAATAAAGGGAGTAGGACCAGCCACTGCAAAAAAAATTGTAGATAAATTTGGAGAAGAAACTATTGCTATTATAAAATTGGAACCTGAAAAATTATCTCAAATTAAAGGAATAACTAAAGCTAGAGCAATTGAAATAGCGGAAGAATTTATGGAAAAATGGGAATTATGGCAAATAGTTGGTTTCTTAGAAAAGTTTGGAATAGGTGCGCAAAATAGCAAGAAAGTTTATGAAATGCTTGGGAAAGATGCTGTTTCTCAAATTGAGCAGAATCCATATATATTGTTAGATATTACCTACGGAGTGGATTTTAATAAAATAGATAAAATGGCAATGGATTTAGGAGTTGCTACAAATGATGTAAAAAGAATAGAAAGTGCAATAAAATATAGCCTTACATTATCATCTAATAATGGGCATACATGCACCGTCAAAGAAAATTTAATAAAATTTGTAAAAGAGCTTTTGGGAGTAAATGAGACAGACATTGAAGAAGCATTAATTAATTTAAATGCACAGCAAAAAGTCATAATCGAAGAGCAAGAAGAACAAACATGGTTATATTTAAATACATATTATTTTGCAGAAAAATTCATAGCCGATAGATTAATTGCTCTAAATAAAGCTGATAATATAAAAAAAATTAAAAATTTTAAAAGTAAATTTAAAATAATAGAAGAAGCCTCAAATATATTTTTATCTAAGAAACAAAAAGAAGCTATAGAAGCGGTAAATGAAAATAATGTATGTATTATTACAGGTGGACCAGGTACAGGAAAAACAACAATTATCAAATTCATTATAGACCTATACAAAAAACAAGAAAAAAAGAAAGTAGTACTTTGTGCTCCAACACGGAAGAGCAGCCAAAAGAATGAGCGAAACAACCGGAGAAGAAGCAAGCACAATACACAGGTTACTAGAAATTGGAAAAATGGAGGAAACATTAGATATAGAAAAACTAGATTACCCAATTTCTCCAATAGATGCAGATATTATAATAATAGACGAAATGTCTATGGTAGATACTTTTTTGATGAATTATATTTTAAAGGGAGTATACTTAGGTACGAAATTGATACTAGTAGGCGATGTAAACCAATTAGCATCAGTAGGAGCAGGAAATATTCTAAAAGATATAATTAATTCCGGAAAGATTACAACTATAGGATTAAATGAAATTTTTAGACAAGCTGCAAAAAGTAAAATAATAACAAATGCGCATAAAGTAAATAATGGAGAAAATTTTTTTGAAAATAATGAGGAAGGACAAGAAGAGGATTTTTTCTTTATAAATGAAATGTCTCAAGAAAAAATGCTATCTGATATAATTTCTTTATGTTCAGGCAGACTTAAAAAATATGGGGATTATGATTTCTTTAAAGATATACAAGTTTTAACTCCAACTAAAAAAGGATGCTTTGGAACAAAAGAATTAAACAAAGCATTGCAAAAGGTTTTAAATGCAGAAGAAAAAGAAGAAAAAAAATATGGAGATGTAGTGTTTAAAACTGGGGATAGAGTAATGCAAATAAAAAACAACTACGATATTCTTTGGGAAAAAGAATTTGGAGAAACTGGAAGCGGAATATTTAATGGAGAAATAGGGCAAATAGAGGCTATAGATGATACATCAAAAGCTTTAAAAGTATTATTTGATGATGGGAAAAAAGCTTGGTATGAATATAACGAATTAGAACAACTGGAGCATAGCTATAGTATAACAATACATAAATCCCAACGGAAGTGAGTTTGATGTTGTAATTATGTGTGTGCCACAAGCCTCACCAATGTTACTTACAAGAAATTTATTATACACAGGAATGACAAGAGCAAAAAAATTACTGATACTGTTAGGAAATAAAAATGTAATAGAGTTTATGATAAAAAACATAGATGTAAAAAAAAGAAATACAGGATTAGAATATAAATTAAAAAATTTGGATAATTAGGAGATATAATGATAGATTTATTAAAAGACGTAAAGTACATAAAAGGAGTAGGACCAGAAAGAGTAAAAAGCCTAAATAAATTAGGAATATACACATTAGAAGATTTAATCACATATTATCCAAGATCATATGAAGATAGAAGTAAAACAAAAAAGATAGATGAGCTTGTAAATGGAGAAGAAAGTTTAATAGAAGCAGTATGTGTATCAAAGATAGCAGAAATAAAAATTAGAAAAAACATGACAATATATAAGTTAATTGTAAGAGATGAAACTGCTAGTTGTGAGCTTACTTGGTTTAATATGCCATATTTAAAAACAAAATTTAAATTAGGAAACAAATACAAATTCTTTGGCAAGATAAAAAGAACTGCAAGTAAAATAGAAATGAACTCGCCAATTTTTGAAGAGGCTGAAACTTCTAATAATACAGGAAAAATAATTCCAATATATCCAAGTATTTACGAACTAACACAAAATACATTAAAAAGAATAATGGATAATGGTGTAAAAGCTGTATATGGGAACTTAGAAGAAACCTTGCCAGAATACTTATTAGAAGAATATAATTTAATTGATATTAATAGAGCAATAAAAAATATACATTTTCCAGAAAACTTTGAAGAATATAATAAATCAAGGCAAAGGCTAGTATTTGAAGAACTACTAGTATTACAGTTGGCTTTGTTAAATTTAAAAAACAGCTTTGCTGTGGATGAAACAGGAATAGCCTTTAGCCAAGATGTACATATGTCAGATGTAATAAATCGGATTGCCATTTAAACTTACAAAAGCACAAACTAAAGTGCTAGAAGAAATTGATAATGATATGGAAAGCGCAAAACCAATGAATAGATTATTGCAAGGAGATGTAGGATGTGGAAAAACAGCAGTATCAATTATAGCAAGTTATAAAGCAGTGAAATCTGGATATCAAGTTGCTATAATGGCTCCAACAGCAATACTTGCAAAACAGCATTTAGAAAACTTTAGAAAAATGTTAGAACAATTTAATATAAACTGTGAATTGTTAGTTAGTGGAATTACTAAAAAACAAAAAGAAGACATACAGGAAAGACTGAAAACAGGTCAAATAGATATATTAATTGGAACACATGCGTTACTAGAAGATAACGTTGAGTTTAAAAACCTAGGATTTGTTGTAACAGATGAACAACATAGATTTGGTGTAAGACAAAGAGCAAAAATAAGCAGTAAAGGAACAAACCCAGATGTACTAGTTATGACAGCAACGCCAATACCAAGAACACTTGCACTAATTCTATATGGAGATTTAGACATATCTATTATAAATGAATTGCCTCCTAATAGGCAGAAAATAGATACATTTGCAGTAACACAAAATATGGAGGATAGAGTAAATAACTTTATAAAAACACAAATAAATGAAGGAAGACAAGCCTATATTGTGTGTCCATTAGTAGAAGAAAATGAAGAAATAGAAGCAAAATCTGTTTTAGAGCTTGCAGAAAAATATAAGACTCAAACCTTTAAAGATTATAAAGTAGAATATATGCATGGAAAATTAAAACCAGCAGAAAAAGATGCCATAATGGAGAATTTTAAAAATGGTGAAATAGATATATTAATTTCTACAACAGTAATAGAGGTAGGAGTAGATGTACCAAATGCAAATATTATGGTAATTGAAAATGCAGAAAGATTTGGTTTAGCAACACTTCACCAATTAAGAGGAAGAGTAGGAAGAGGAAAATACAAATCATATTGTATATTAAAATATAAGGGAAAAAGTGATGTTATAAAACAAAGAATGGAAATAATGACAAAAACAAATGATGGTTTTGTTGTATCTGAAAAAGACTTAGAACTACGTGGCTCTGGAGAATTCTTTGGAACAAAACAACATGGACTTCCTGAATTTAAAATAGCAAACTTATTTGAAGACATAGAAACGCTAAAATCAGTGCAAAGTGTAGCAATAAAAATAATAGAGGAGGATCCAAAACTAGAAAGTGAAAAAAATGTAAGATTAAAAAAACAAGTGGATAGTAAATTTGGAAATAGGATTGAGATTTGATTCTTAAAGGATTATAATATAATCAAATTTAAAAATTAGGAGGAAACATATGGAGCAAGTAAAAATAGGAAAAGTATATAGACATTTTAAAGGAAATTATTACTTCGTAGAAAATGTAGCATTAGACTCAGAAACTAAAGAAAGAGTAGTAATTTATAAACCATTATATGAATGCCAAGACTCAAAAATCTGGGTAAGAAGAGAAGCAATGTTTTTAGGAGAAATTGACCAATCAAGAAAAGATAATATAACAGGACAAAGATATAGATTTGAATTAGTAGAAGAATTAGAAAAAGATTTTACAAAATAAATAGTATAAAACCACCTTTATTTACCAAAAATAGTAAAGTAAAGAGGTGGTTTTTTGATGATTAATTTTAATACAGATTTAGCAGACGAAAGACGTGACATTTATAGAAAAGCGAATAAAATAGAAAAAGATATCCCAGGAATTGAAACTGAGGAAAGAGAAGTAAACCAAGATATAAAAGTAGCAACAGTAAAAATAATAAATGAAGAAGGAGCAAATGCAATAGGAAAACCTGTTGGAACATATGTTACTATAGATGTAAAAAAATTAAAACTTGCAGGAGAAGTAGAAATACAAAAAGCTTCAGAAGTAGTTACAGAAGAACTTAAAAAAATATTTGATAAACATGTGCAAAATAGAGACGACATTTTAGTAGTAGGATTAGGAAATGCTTATGTAACACCTGACTCTTTAGGACCAAAAGTAATAAAAGACATAGATGTAACAAGGCACTTTTTAAAATATACACCTGAATATATAGACCCAAATACAAGACCAGTAACAGCAATATCACCTGGAGTTTTAGGAACAACTGGTATAGAAACATCTGAAATAGTAAAAGGAATAGTAGACAATATAAAACCAAAATTAGTTATTGTAATAGATAGCTTAGCATCAAAAAGTATAGAAAGAATAAGTAGTACAATACAAATAGCAGATACGGGAATAGTTCCAGGTGCAGGAGTTGGAAATGAAAGAAATGAATTAAGTCAGAAAACACTCGGAATACCAGTAATTGCAATTGGAGTGCCTATGGTGGTAGAAACAGCAACTCTTGTAAATGATGCATTATATCTTTTTATAAATAAGCTACAAGAGGAAGCAAAATCAAATGATGAGCTAAACGAACTAAAAGAAAAAGATAATTATAATGCAATAAAAGAAGCACTAAATCCACAAGGATACAACATGATAGTAACACCAAAAGAAATAGATGATTTAATAGAAAATATGAAAGATGTGGTAGCAAGACGGAATAAATTATGCGTTATAATGGATTATTAAACAAATTGTAATTTGTGTGAGTACCGTATTTGTTAAAAATATCAAAAGACGACCGC
>CAMEUC010000060.1 GCA_945937855.1 uncultured Clostridium sp.
AGAGGTACAGTAGTACTTCCAAACGGAACAGGTAAAACAAAAAGAGTTTTAGTTTTTGCTAAAGGTGAAAAAGCAAAAGAAGCTGAAGCAGCTGGAGCAGATTTTGTTGGAGCAGAGGAACTAGTTCCAAAGATTGAAAAAGAAAATTGGTTTGATTATGATGTAATCGTTGCAACACCAGATATGATGGGTGTTATAGGAAGACTTGGTAGAGTTTTAGGACCAAAAGGATTAATGCCAAACCCTAAATCAGGAACAGTAACAATGGATGTTACAAAAGCTATTAATGATATTAAAGCTGGTAAAGTTGAGTATAGATTGGATAAAACAAATATCATTCACTTAGGATTTGGAAAAATTTCTTTTGGAACAGATAAATTATTAGAAAACTATGAAACTGTTATGGATGCTATAATAAAAGCAAAACCAGCAGCAGCTAAAGGACAATATGTAAAAAGTGTAGCTGTATCAACAAGTATGGGACCAAGCATATATATTGGATAATAAAAAATTATGGGCAGGGTTCCACCTCTGCCCAAGAGTAGAAAAATTGAATAATTGACCAGAGACAGTAGGCAATTTTATAAGCCCTACCGAGGTACAATAAAGAGAAAAATGAACTCTTGTTATGCCTCGTTAATGGCTTACAAGAGTTTTTAATTTTAAATTATATATAGTTAGAAAAAGAAATATAGAAATTAAGAATACAAATTCTAAATTCTAATTTCTAAATTCTAATCTCTAGTATGGGAGGTGAAATAAAAAGTGGCAAGTGAAAAAATTCTAAACCAAAAGATTAAAGAAGTAGACGAATTAGCAGAAAAAATTAATCAAGCTAAAGTGGTACTTTTAACAGACTACAGAGGCATAAATGTTGGGGATGTTACTGGAATAAGAGCAAAATTAAGAGGAACAAATACAGAATATAAAGTAATAAAAAACAACATTACAAAAAGAGCTTTACAAAAATGTAATTTTGAAGGATTAGATGATTTATTAGTTGGTCCAACAGCAGTTGTTTTAGGATATGATGATTATCTAGAAGCTTCAAAAATTATATATGAATATGCTAAAGAAAATGATTTTTATAAAATTAAGGGTGGAATTATTGAAGGTAAAGTTGTTTCAGCAGAAGAAATAATTACATTAGCAAAATTACCATCAAGAGAAACTCTTATTGCACAATTGGCTGGTGCATTACTTGGCAATGTTACAAAACTTGCAGTTGCATTGGATCAAGTGTCTAAACAAAAAGCCAACGCATAAAACGAATGAAAATCGGCATCTTGCACATTTTCTATCAACTTATAAAATCCTCGATGTACCTATGTACACCTCCGGTTTTATAGTTTCAGAAAATGCATAATATACCAATTTTGTTTCGTTTTCAGAATTGACAATATTTAATTATAAAAAATAGGATTGCGACCTAAACGCTAAAATTTAAATAATATCGAAGTTTATAATTTGGAAGAGGGTTTCTAAACTCTAAATTCTAAATTCTAACTTCTAGAAAAAAGGAGAGAATAAAATGAGTGAAAAAACAGATAAAATGTTAGAAGAAATAGATAGCTTAACAGTTATCGAATTATCAGAATTAGTAAAAGGAATAGAAGAAAAATATGGAGTGTCTGCAGCAGCAGTAGCAGCACCAGTAGCTGGTGGAGCAGCAGTAGCAGCAGCTGAAGAAAAATCATCTTTCAATGTTGTATTAAAAGAAGCTGGAGCAAACAAAATCCAAGTTATCAAAGTTGTTAGAGATGTAACAGGTTTAGGCTTAAAAGAAGCTAAAGACTTAGTTGACGGAGCACCTAAAACAGTTAAAGAAGGAGCTTCTAAAGAAGAAGCTGAAGATATGAAAGCAAAATTCGAAGCAGCTGGAGCAGTTGTTGAATTAGCTTAATTCCTTAAAAATAAAAATCACCCTATTTAATTAAGGTGATTTTTTTATCAATTTAAAGTGTGAGGTGTGAAGTGTGAGGTTCTAAGATGGCATTAATCATCGAAGAAAACTCTATAAAGGCACACTTCGCACATCCAACTTCTCATTTCAAGACTTACTCATTTATATAATCTTTATTAATCTCAGATTTAAACAGTTCTTTTAATTTTCTAAAAAAGGTTTTTGCAAAAGCAAGTTTATTTTTGTTCTTGTCTATAATTATTAATGATGTGCAATTAGGTGAAAGTAAATCAATTGAACCATAAGATTTTATCTGCTCTTTTTTAGTTTCTAATACATTCATCATAGAACGATAAAAATCATTATAAAAAGTATAATTATTGTTACTTCCAATGATATTTTTAAAATCATACAATCTATTTTTAAAATTATGTATGTCATCTAAATTTCTAATATTGTTAAATTCATAATTAAAGCAATTTTTTATAATATAATTTTGAGTTTGGAAAAAAAGTGTTGTAATTTTTTGTTTTTTATAGTCAATAAATTGATTTAAGTTTTCAATAGTTTTAGAATTAGTTGCATAACTTAGTTCTTCAATATAACAATTAAGTTCAGCTTCCAAGTTTAATATTTTATCTAATCTTCTTATAATATTAGAATAAATTTTTTTATTATACTTAGTAATAAATGTATTTTTGAAAATATCATTACTAAATAAAACACTATTAAATAAAGGATATGTTCCAGTAAAATAAGTGACTTGATTTAATAAAGCGCATTCTAAAGGATAAAAATCTGGACTATTAGTTTTTAAGGATATATCAAAATATTTAACTTCTACTATGTTGTGCATATTGGCTTCAGAAGCCATAAGTTGTACAGCTGCCTCATTTAAAGCCAATCCTTTTGAAGAACTATAAAGACCAAATTTTGAAGGAGAATTATAATGCTGAATAAAATGTATACATTCATGCATCGCAGTATTTGGAATGTATTCAAAAGGCAAATCATTATTAAAATATATGGAATTGTTTTCTAAAATATATTTGGCTCCAGAAAAATCATTAGGAAGAAGTGCCAAATACATTTTTATTGAGGAAAAAGCCTCATACAAGCTAGTACGAGATAAATTATGTTCCGGAAAAGCAAGACATAACTTAATAGAAATGTCCTTTGCAATGGTATTTACCTCTTTAGTATTTAATTCTCTTACAATATTAATTCCTTCGTTTTTTAGTAATGATTCAACTTTCATAATTGCTCCTTATATCTTTAGTATTGTTATATTATACACTAAATTCTATAAAAACCGTGTAACAGTAGTGTTAAATTTATATTACATTTTTATTACAAATAGATATTGAAAAAATTTCCAGTTTTTGATATAATACCTAGAAAATTAAAAGATTGGAAGAAAAATGAAAAAAGCGATTGATATTTTTTTTATTATATTAATTTTTTTTGTAATTTATTTTTTACAAGCTAATTTTTTTACATGGTTTAACATTGCAGGGATAATGCCAAATTTATTTATTATATTTATCATGATGATTGGCTTGTTTATGAAAAAGGATTTTGGTTTTCTTTTCGGAATACTTTTTGGCTTGCTGTTAGATATATTTATAGGTACAAGAATAGGAATAAATGCAATTACGTTTGCTATTGTTGGACTAGCTTCAGGGTATTTAGATAAAAATTTTTCAAAAGATAATAGAATGACAGTTATGCTTATGGCAATTGTATTAACCATAGTTGCTGAACTTATAACTTATATACTAAAAATAATTTTTTGTGGAGCAATTTTTGAAATTACAAGTTTTATAAAAATAGTATTAATAGAAATGCTTTATAATGCAATTTTGATTATTATATTCTATCCAAGCTTTTTCTCTTTTGGAAATAAACTTGAACAAGATTTTATAAATAGTAATAGTTTTTTGAAGTTCTTCTAAAATGAAAGTAGGTGACGAATGAAACCTTTTAGTAAAAAGAATATTAGATATAACATTATATCTATGCTAATATATATAGTAGGTATAATTATAATAATAAGGTTATTTACATTGCAAATTGTTAATGGAAAAGAATATTTGGCAAAATCAAACTCTAGATTAACAAGAGAAACAACCATTAAAGCAACTAGAGGAAATATTTTAGATTGTAATGGAAATATATTAGCAGGAACAAAACTAAGATATTCTTTAGAATTATATAAAAGCAAAATTGAAACAGAAGAACTGAATAGTACAATATTAAGAGTTATAAACATTTTAGAAAAAAATTCAGATGAATATGTAGATGATTTTCCGATTACTATAAATCCTATTGAATATAAGTACTCTAATAATGATAATATAAGAACCTGGTTAAAAAACAATGATTTAGATGAAAATTTAACAGCAGAAGAGGCTTTAAATAAATATATAGAAAAATATGAGTTAGAAAAATTTGAGCTAACTGATGCAAGAAAAATTATTTCTGTAAGATATGGAATAGATAAAAATGGGTATACAAGTATGAGACCATATATAATTTCTGATAATATAAGTGAGCAAAGCACATTAGAATTTGAAGAACAAAGTGTAAGTTTTCCAGGTATAAACATAGAAAATACGCCTGTAAGAGATTATATATATGGAAATTTAGCATCACATGTATTAGGTTATACAGGAAGAATTTCTGAAGATGAGTACAATTCTTCGGAAGGATACCAAATATCAGATTATATTGGAAAAACAGGAGTAGAATATGTTTTTGAAAAATACTTAAAAGGGAAAGATGGAATTAAACAAACAGATATGTCAGTAGATGGAACACTTACAGGAGAGTATGTAACCCAAGAAGCGGTGAGTGGATATGATGTTACACTTACAATAGATGCGAAGATTCAAGAGGCAGCGGAAAAATCTTTAAGTCAAACAATAGAAAAAATATGTAATGGTGATTTTGGTAAAGCATATGATGCAAAAACTGGTTCAGCAGTAGTAATGAATGTGAAAACTGGTGAAGTTATTGCTTTGTGTAGTTATCCTGATTTTGAACCACAGCTGTTTATTGATGGTATAAGCACAGAAAAATGGAATGAATATACTCAAGAAGGAAAAAGTGCTTTGATAAATAGGGCAATACAAAGTGCATATGCACCAGGGTCAGTATATAAAATGGTAACTGCAATTGCAGGAATAGAGTCGGGAGCAATAACAACAACAGAAACTATTTACGATACAGGTATATATTATTATGGAGGCAGTTCATGGAGATGCTGGTATTATACAGATTATGGTATGGGGCATGGGGCTTTAAATGTATCAGAAGCAATAAAACATTCTTGTAACTATTTCTTTTATGAAGCAGCTAAAAGAATGGGAATAGATACGTTGGTTAAATATGCAAGATACTTTGGCTTAGGTAGTAAAACGGGAATTGAATTAATTGGAGAAGAGTCTGGACTTTTAGCGAGCAAAGAAACTTCTGAAAAATATAATAAACCTTGGTATGGAGGAGATACATTAAATGCAGCAATTGGACAAGGAGATAACAATTTTACACCAATACAAGTAGCAAAATATATTTCTATGATTGCAAATGGCGGTCATGATGTTGATGTTACCTTGCTAAAGAAGATAACAGACAGTAATGGAACAACGATTGATAAAAAAGAAGCTGAAGATTATATAAATGATAAATTAGGATTAGAACAAGAAGAAAAGGAAAATTTAGAAATTAGCAAGGAGGCAATTGATGCAGTTTTAGAAGGAATGAAATCTGTAACTACGGAAACGGGAGGAACAGCATATTCTGTATTCAAAGATTTTGAAATAGAAGTAGGAGGAAAAACTGGTTCTGCAGAGGCAGGTAAAAACGTAAATGCTTGGTTTACAGGATTTGCTCCATATGATGATCCTGAAATAGCGGTAGTTGTTTTTGTAGAAAATGGAGGACACGGATATTATACTGCAAATGTTGCAAGAGCAATTTTTGAAAGCTACTTCGGAACAACAGAGGAAATAGAAGAAGATAGAACAGCAAAACCATACACGGGAGAGGTAAATTAGTGAAAAATTGTAATTTAGAGGTGTGAGGTGGGCTTTTATGGCTAATCTTCGTAGGAATTCTCCAATTTTCACACTTCCCACATCCCACTTCTATAAATTACAATTTATATAAAAATAAGAGGAGGAAATTAAGATGAGAAATCCTGTAGGAATAAATATGAAAAAAGATGAAATAATAGTTAGAATAAGTGAAGGAGCAGAATATAAAGAGATAATAGAATGTTTAAATAAAAAAATTCCAGCACTAAAAAAGTTATATAAAACAGAGAAAACACCAATCTTTGTAATGGGAAAAGTATTAAAAAATAAAGAAATTAATGAAATAAAGGAAATAATACAAAGTAATATAGATGTTGAAGTGAATTTTGATAGCCCAAAAGTTTTAGGTTTACATGGAATCAAAAGAACGTTTGAAAAGGAAATAAATAATTCAGAAACAATGTTCCATAGGGGAAGCTTAAGGTCAGGGCAAAAAATTGAATTTGAAGGAAGCTTAGTAATCTTAGGAGATGTTAACGCAGGTGCAGAGGTAATAGCAGGAGAAAATATTGTTATACTGGGAGTATTAAGAGGATTAGCCCATGCAGGAGCTAAGGGAAATAAAAAAGCAATAATAGCAAGCAATTTAATTGAAAGCCCTCAAATAAGAATATCTAATGTGGTAAAGGAAATTGAAAAGGAAGAATTAGAACAAAATTATCGTTGCGCATTTATAGATGATAATAATGAGATTATAATGGAATAGAGAAATTAAAAATAAAGACATAAAATTTATATATTTTATGTCTTTATTTTAATAAGATTTAACTTATACTCAGAATACCGCTCCCATGGAGTTATATATTTATATTTTATCGCTGCCCATCCAAGAAAATGTAATTCGCTTTGCTCAAACATTTTCTAAGGCGGTCACTCCGGAGTCGCTTAAAAATATAAATATATAACTCCATTCGCGCTTATTACTACCATATTGTGCATTAACCAAATATGGAGTAAATTTTGTATAAAAAAATAAAAATTGTAAATAATATAATTATTAATTTAAAATGGAAGGAAGAATGATAAAAATGGCAGATTTAACTCAAGTGGAACTACAAAATTTAAGACATTTGATTGGCGCACATGATACAGCATATCAAAAATTAAATTCATATGCTAATACTTGTGTAGACCCACAAATTAAGCAAATGTTTACTCGGAGCAGCGCAAGATTCGTTAAATACAAAACAAAAATTATTATCGTTTTTAAATTAGGAGGTAAGTATGGAAGAGAAATATATGGTTAACGATATTTTATCAGGTCTAAAAGCAGAACTTACAACATATCAAAATGCTATATCAGAAGCAGAAAATGTTGCTCTTAGACAAACTCTCGCACAAATAAGAAATAATGATGAGGCATTTCAATATGATTTATTTAAGGTTGCACAAGTAAAAGGGTATTATATACCAGCAGAAAAAGCACCACAGGCAGAGATTAATAAAGTTAAAGAACAAGTGAGCAATGGGTAGCACAGAAATTTTTCATGTTGATTTCTTTGCATAGTGGAAGACAACCGCCAAATCTCGTCGGGGTTTGATTTTTCTTTTTTAGGCACCTCTAAGTAATCCCTACTTTGGATTCTCCTAAAAAAGAAAAATGAAAACCCCTGCGTTTGGCTACTTTATTTT
>CAMEUC010000061.1 GCA_945937855.1 uncultured Clostridium sp.
GTAATGTAACATTATCAACACTTAAACCTGTTTCTTTAGCAAGTTTAATATATTGTGGTTGACTAGCACTTGTACCAGTTTTAACATGCATAACTAATGTTGCTTTATCTTCTAGTTCAATTACTCCATTACCATAAGTATAATATACTTTTGTATCAGTTGGTATTACTTCATTAATTCTTTTTTTACCTAAAATATTAGATCCTAGTTTAACACCTTGACCTTTTACCATAAGTGTTTCAAAATTGAAGTTTGCCTTCATATTAGTCCTATCAGATGAAGGTAAATAAAATATTGCGCCATCTAGTTTTCCAACTTCGAAAATACCTTTTTTAACATTAACATTTAAAGTAATGTTTTGCTCCTTAGGTTCTGTATCAGAGAATATATCAAATATATATTCATCCCATGAACCTGTTCCAGTAACGGCATAAGTTCCACCATCAATTGTAAATCCATAAGTCTTAGGTAAATTTTTTAATTCTTCAGCCATATCATTAGTAGATAGTCTTACTCTGCCATTATGTCCTTCTTCAATTATTTTACCATTATTACCATTGCCACTATCTTTAATGGTTAAATTACTTCTAAAATTATAATTATTTTCATCTTTATAACCATAATAGAATGTTAAATTGTTTTCTGTTACATCAAGAGTATTACCTGCTAAATCCAAGGTAACATTACCTAAAACATAAAATCCAAGAAACTTTGTCAACTTAATATCTCCGCCTAATTTAATAATAGTATCTTTGCTATTATTAATTTGATTAGCTGCAGCTATTAATTCATCTTCTGTTGTAGCCGTTAATGTTTGAACTTCTTTTTTCTTAACTGTAATTGGACCCCAATAAGCATCAATTGTATCAAGTGTTGCTGTTCTATTTGCTATTTTAGTGCCTTCTCTATCATGATACTCTATAATAGAATCAGCATCAATTACATCATCAACAGTTAAAGTAGAACTATTTATCAAAAATGTTTTATAAGGTGCATTTTTGCTTTCTTTAGTAACATTTGAAAATTTTACACTTTCATATGCTCTAGTATCTACTATTTCATGAAATCCAGTAACTTTTAGATTTTTAAAAACTACATTATTAAATCTATAATTACCAGCGGTTTGCCAAAAAATGTCAAAATCTTTTATATATTCAACATCTATACCATCCATTTCAAAATTAACAATAGCTTCAGCTTTCTTAATTTCGTTATAAATTGGTGTGTAGCCAACATCAGTTAAAAGATTAAGTTTAGCAGTTTTACTACTACTTGAATTAATGAATTTTAAATCCAAAGTATTATAATAAATTAATTTTAACTTATAATGTTGTGGTATAGTTAATGTAAAGCCATTAAAATCCAAAGTTTTAGACATTTCAAGAGAGAAAGTTGTATCAAAATCTTCTCTTAATGTAATGTCATTAGTAAGTTTAACTACATTTGTTACATTATCATTCATTTTATCAGTTAAATCTGAATAATTATTAACTTCTGCAGTTGTTGTTTCTGCATTTACATTAGTAGCCCCAATTAGTAGAAAACTAACTAGCATTAATAATATTGCTACTAAATATTTTGTTTTATTTTTCATAAAACCATTCTCCTTTCTCAAACAAAACATTTTCTGTTTTATTTAACTCTAACACTATGTAACACCACCCTGTATTTGTTGTTATTTGCACAGGTGGAAAGTGTTAGTATTGTATCTTCATTAGATACATTTACATTGAAATCTTTTTTACTTCTTTGTTTTATTGTGTTAATAAATTTTGAAAATTCATCATCACTAAATTCTGTTTGTATGTAATAATCTTCTTTTTCTGTTTGATATATAGAAAATATTTGATATGTTTGATATTCATTTTCTGTTATAAAAGTTATATATTGGTTATCTTTATTGTCGTACCATTCTTTCTTTATAACATTCTTTAAACTTCCAAACATACTATCATCTCTCATATTGTGTCCATAAACTACAATGTTTTTATCAGTTTCATCAAATTTATTTTTGTAATCTGCAAATACCCAACCTGCCACATTGTACTTTTTATTAAAATTATGTGTTAGATAATAACTATTATCTTTAGCTTGTACTACTGGAATTTCTATGTTTGTATTTTCTACTTTCAACCAAGCAACTGTATCAGAATTTTCTTGTTTTAATTTTTCAAAATTCACTTTATACTTATGTTCCTCATCGTTTGTGCTATCTATTTCAACGCTTTTTTCTATGTTGCTTATTATTTCTTTGTTTTCTTTATTGTTTTTAGCCCATACTATTATGCGTAGACTTGAATAGATAAGAAGTATTAAAAAGATTAATTGCATTATTCTTATTATGAATAATGTCTTTTTGCTTTTTTGCTTTTCTTTTCTACTTATTTTTTATTAACTCATCTATTCACCACCCATCAACTTTACTTTTCCATATAATCTTATATCATATTTTAGCATAAATTACTATTGTACTTTTGGTGCAATTTTTCATTAAATTTTGCACCAAAAGTGCAAAATTTATAAAAAATGTTTATTTTCGCAATTTTTTATGTTACAATATATCTTAATGTGAGCAAGTTAGGAGGTTTCTGTTTTGTATAATATTATTGTAATTGATGACCATAAAATGTTAAGAGAAATGATTTCTGAAATATTAAATACAAGAGGGTTTAATGTTGTTGCTTCTAGTGGAGATGCAAAAGACTCTGTATCTTTATGTGAAAAATTTAAACCTGACTTAATTTTAATGGATATTTGTACTGGAAACAATTCAAGTGGATTAGCATATTCAAAAATAATAAAAGAGAACTTTCCAAGTGTGAAAATTATTCTTATGACTGGTGTGCCAGATTTAACATTTATAGACAAGGCAAAAGCTAATAATGTTGATAGTTTCATTTATAAAAATATTAGTAGTGATTCTCTTATAACTACTATCCAAAATACTATTGATGGCTATTCTTTATATCCAAGTTCTAATAGTCCTAAATCCAATATTCCTGATGTTTTAAAGGATCTAACAGATACCGAATTAGGTGTTCTAACTGAGTATTGTAAAACATTAGATAGAGATGAAGTTGTAAAAAAACTTGGAATATCTGTAAGAACCCTAAAATCACATATTTCATCTATTTATGAAAAAACTGGTTATAATAATTTAGCAAAACTTGCAATATATTGTGTAGGTAATGGTTTAATAGTTCCAAACCTCGAAACTCCAAAAGAGTAAAAAAAATAACTGCTATTTCAATGTTAGCAGTTATTTTTTATTGATATATTTACCGAAAACTCTGGAACTGTTGAAATATAGAACATTCCTCCTAGTTTTTTTACTTTTCTTCTCATATCTTTTATTCCCTGATTTTCTGTAATAAATTCGTTTGGCTTTCTGCCATCATTTGTTATTATCATATATGTTTCTTCTAGTGTTTCCCTTGTCTTCACAAATACTTTTGAACTTCCTGCGTGTCTTATTGCATTTGTAGTTGCTTCTCTTATTATTTCAAAGAACACTTTTGCAGTTTCTTTATTTTGTGGTAGTTTTCCATCTATAATAATGTCTGTTCCATTTTTCTTGTGTATTTTTATTAAATTTTCTAGGTTTGCATTTGTGTCATCTGTATCTTCAATATCTATGAACATTTTTTGTATCATAAATTTTATTTC
The DNA here is from genome assembly GCA_945937855.1 of uncultured Clostridium sp. GTDB lineage: Bacteria > Bacillota > Clostridia > TANB77 > CAG-508 > UMGS1933. Next base: position 3,667 of record CAMEUC010000061.1, read on the forward strand.
TTCAAAATTTTCTTGGCTTATATTTTCTTTATTTAAATATTGTTGCAGTATGGAAAGATTTTGTCCTAATATATCGTGATATTTGTTTTTTAATTTTAGCAGATTCTTTTCCTTTTCTAATTCTTCTATATTGTCAATACTTAATAATATTTTTTTATTATTCTCTTTTAACTTTTTATTTTGCCCATTTAACTTTTGATGTAATTTATATTCTTCTGTTATATCAAATGTAATTATTTCATTATTATTTATCACAAATACATAATATTTATCTTCTACTTTTACACAATAATTTTTATCTAGCTGGTCTATACTTTGGCTTATTATATTTGTTATATAGTCTTTCTTTATGTTTAATTTGTCTAGTATTTCATACATTTTATTATTTATTAATTTTGCTTTCTTGCTTTTTAATACAAGAATACCAAACTCACATTCATCAATAACTTTTTTTATTGAAAAATCCGTCATAGTTTCCTTTTTATAATATTTAAAATACATATATGTAAGTGAAATTATTTCATATATTATGCTTAATATTGCAATTATAAATAAGCTATTTCTCGATATGCTTTCTTGCATAAACAATGCTATAAATATTGTTATAGAAACAATATATTCTAGTGCATAATCTGTTATATTTTTATTTATTATTCCTTTTTTTAGTATGATTTTTAGAATCTGGCATACTAACAAAAGACACAGTATTCCTATAATTGCTACCATAATACTAATTTTCTCCTCTTAAAATTTTCAATTTTATAGTTGTTCCATCTTCATCTACTATTTGCTCAATTTTTAATAATTTTTCTAATTGTAATTTTTCTATTTCTTTTTTGAAGTTCTTATGTTTGCTATCAAATAAATATTTTATTTCTGTATATGAATTGTTTACTTGTATATATAGAATAAAATTAGTTTCTTTAAATTTCATTATTGTTTCAAATATGATCTCATAAATATTTGCTGTTTCTCCACTACTTATCTCAAAATTATTTGTTTTCAAAACTCCATTTATTCCTAGTGCTTGTGCCTCTATTAACATTTCGTTTATGATTATTTCTAGTCTTTTATTATCATATTTTTCTTTATTATAGCTTGATATTACTAAACTACTCATTCTTTTACAATAATTTAGTAGTAATTTTATATTTTGCATTTTGTCTATGTCTGTTATCTTCATTTCTTTTATTAGTTCATTTATTAAGTCTCTTTTCTGTTCTATCTTTTCATCTAGTAGCTCTATGATTTCGCTTTTTAATTTTGTTTCATATATTTCTGTTGCAATCTTTCTTTGCTTTTGTAATATTGTTTCTTGTTCTATAAGCTCTTGTTGTATTAATTTCAATTCTTTTTCATATTCGTTTATTTTACTAAAATCTTTTTCTTCTATTGAATAACCACCACTTATAGCCTTAACATTTTTTACAATGTTGTTATCTTTATATGTATTTTTAACTTTATTATCTTTTATATCATTTATTATATTTTCTCTTAGATTTATGGAATGGTTTGTTGCAATTCTAGTTTTTCCATCTTGTGATATAATTTCTAATGGCAAATTTGAATTTTTAAATATCTTCTTATATCTGAAATTATTTGGTATCAAATTAAAGTCAAGCATCATTTCTAATCCCACACAAAACAATGTTCCTATTATTACCGACATATTTGTTTTTCTTATTACTGGAACATTTTTTATATATAAAATTGTATATACTACACCAATTAAAATAATTATTGATATTGAAATTATGTTTTTGTACCCTTTATTTTTGCTTGATTTTACTAGATTTATTATTGCTGCTACTATTAAACATAGAATCCAAGCAACTATTATAAAATATCCTATATTATGATTATAATCATTTATATTGCTTTTTATTTTGAACACAATATTATGTATGCTATTTGTAATTACTAATAAGAATAGTATTGTTGATATAATTATTGTGGCAATTCTTCTTTTTTTATTTTTACTGTTTATTAAATAACTACTGCAATTATAATAAAATGTTGGAAGCAGCAATAGTGGTATATAATACAAATACCACAATATTTCTGTTACATACCCTGTTGTATATGTTTTAAGTATTCTTACTACCATCCAAAATCCTAATAGCACACCTATTGATAATACATATTTTTTTAGTGTTTTATCAAATATTCTTATATATAATAGTGTTATCCATATTGTATATATTGCTAATGCTAATATGGTTTGTTGAGTCTGTGTCATATTTACCCCTTTTTATTTTTGATTTTTCTATAAATTTTATTTGTCTATAATATAATAACATAATAGCAGATTTTCTGTTTTTTTTCAACATATAGCAAAATACTAGCCTCTTATAGCTAGTATTTTATAACTTTAATTTTTCTTTTCATAATTTAAAAATATTTTCTCCTAATTTCATATTCTTCCCACTTTCACATACAATTATATAAGTGTTACTGTAAAACCTCTAACAAAAGTCTTTAGAACTTTGTCAAAGATTTTTAACATTTACTGTGCATAACCAATATTTTAATTTTAATCATACAATTTGTGTTATTTAATATAACTCATCCTTTTTAACCATTTTATTGTATCTTTAATTGTATCCTTCATATCTCTATTTTTATATTCCAATTCTTTTTTAGCCTCTTCATTGCTAAAATTAGAATTAGAAGATAATGTATATAGAGAATATTTTGTAAATAATGGTGTTTGCTTTTTTATGTTATAATATAATTCGCAAATTGGAGCTACTAATTCTGCCAACCATAGTGGTAACACTATCTTAATTCTTTTTTTCTCCTCTAAATCACAAACAAAATCAGTCAATTCTTTTATTGTAATATATTTATTAGATAAAATATAACATTCTCCTCTATTATTTTTATCACAAGCACTAATAATACCATCTGCCACATCTCTAACATCTACAAAATTATACCCTCCTTTTACACAAGCAAAGAGTTTTCCTGTCGCTACTTCTTTTATTAATTGTATTAAGTGGCTATTTCCATAGTCATTCGGTCCAATAATTCCAGAAGGATGTTAACATCATATACAATTGGGTTATATTTAGATTTTATATATACAACTCCTGCACAATGTATTACATAAACTTCTTTTCCATCAATATTTTCAAAAACTGATGATAAACTTTCCTTTTTAGTAACATCTCCATAATAAATTTTACAATTCAAGTTATCCAATGCCTTTATAGAATCATTAGGTAATACAAGTGCTCTTATTTCATTTTCACTATTTTGCTCTAATTTTCTTATTATATTATTTCCTAGAAAACCATTTGCGCCAGTTATTATATACATTTTTTTTATATCACACCTTCAACATTTACAGATAGTTACTAATTAAAAATGCTATTGTTAATATAGCTTTCTTTTTCATAAATACCTCCACAATAACTTACTATTAACTAATTCATATAATACCACAAACTCATTTGTCCTGTCAAAATTATCTATTGGACAACCTTATTTTATTGCTTCTGCCATTAATTTTATTCCAGTTTTTACTCCGCTCTTTAAAATACTTTTGATTATAATATGCAATAATTTCATCATACATATCCACTCATCTTTAATTATGATTGCTAAATCTTCCTAATCAGTCGCCTCACGATCGATTTTGTGGCAATTTTTGTTCATTTTAGAGTAAGTTATCGATTAAAGAAATGTTAAGCAATATCAAGCGTTTCTGATATTTCCCCAAATTGTATGCTCATACGGGGGTAAAATCTCCTGGGTGAGAAAATAGTACTACCCATTTCCCCTTATAATCACTTAACTTTATATTTCCACATGTTGATAGAGCTTCAAAATCTGGCGCCATCTCTCCTATTCTAACATTTCCATTCATCATTATTTCGTAATTCATAAAAAACTCCCTTCATTTTTTTGTATATAATATGAAGGAAGTTTTTATTTTGTTAATTTAATATTTTTTATTTTCT
>CAMEUC010000062.1 GCA_945937855.1 uncultured Clostridium sp.
ATTCTCCTAAAAAAGAAAAATGAAAACCCCTGCGTTTGGCTACTTTATTTCTATGAAATTAGTTTATTTAGAATATATAACAATCTGGGAACTGGTGTTAAGATGATGGATTATTGATTGTTCTTAAATCATCTTCATTATAAAATTTCTTATAGAACGAATTCGCATTACGTACATTTCCTAAATGATTCATAAACTGTAAATTAACTATAGTTTTACTAACAACATTATTTGTTTTTATATTTTTAAAGAAAATTTCTTTTCTATTTTGTTCAAATAAAATATGGTTATTTGGAACTTCCAATTGCTTTGAAGAAGTAATTGGAACAGAAGAATTATTTTCTTTAATTTTTCTAATAAGTTCAACACTATACTCACAATTGCTATCTGGAATATCAAAATACCAACTATTAGCAAAATCATTTATTTCAATTTGGAAAGAATAATTTTTAGTTTCATTTTTTACAATTAGGTAGGGAACAGATTTCTCGAAAAAATCCTTACCATTTTCTTCTAAAAACTTTTGTCTATCATCTTCTGAAATTTCCCAATAAACAAATAATTTTTTAGGGGTCTGAAAAAGAAGATTAACAATAGTTTTATTATATCTATTTGGTAAATCATAATATTCAATCATATTAGAAACAGATTTTTTATTAGTTCTTTTAGTGGTATTAGTAGTTTTATGAGTAGCAGTTTCCTTTTTAGGAAGAACTTTCTTTTCAGTAGCAGTTTTTTTATCAGACACCTTTCGTGTTGATTTTACCTTAGAAACAGCTGCCTTTTTAGATTTAGTGGTTTTTGTAGTTGCCATATAAACCTCCGTTCGAGTAAATAATACTCTATATATTATTCAAATTATTATATAATAGTATATCAAAACATAAATAAATTCAAGATAAAAATTATAAAAAATAAAAATAAAAAACTATTGCTTTTTTTATACAAAAACATATATAATATATCAAGACACATATATAGTAGGAGGAAAAACAATTGAAAAAATACTTTGGAACAGATGGAATAAGAAGGATTGCTAATACAGAACTAACACCAGAATTAGTATATAAAGTAGCAAAAGCAGGAGCTTATGCATTATCAAAACATACAGATAAAACACCAACAATATTAATAGGAAGAGATACAAGACTTTCAGGAACTCTAATAGAAAGTGCTATGACTGCAGGTTTTTTAAGCTATGGAGCAAATGTAAAACAATTAGGTGTTATACCTACACCAGGTGTAGCATATTTAACAAAAAGATTAAAAGCAGATGCAAGTGTTGTTATATCTGCATCACATAATACATATGACTTTAATGGTGTAAAATATTTTAGTAATAAAGGAATGAAAATTCCAGATGAAATAGAAGAAGAAATAGAAGAGGTTATGGAATCTGGCAAACTAGATGAATTAACAGCTCTGTCAGATAAAATAGGTATTGCAGAGGATAGAAGAGATTTAATTGAAGAATATGTATTTTTCTTTAGAAAAATTTTTGAAGAAAATTTAGAAAATTTCGATAAAGAAAATTTTGTAGTAGGGTTAGATGTCGCAAATGGTGCAACATATAAAGTAGCTGAGCAGGTATTCGAAAAATTAGGAATAAAAATTCAAATAATTAATAATACACCAAATGGAACTAATATTAATGATAATTGTGGATCAACTCATTTAGAGAGCCTAAAAGAATTAGTAATTAAACAACATTTAAATTTAGGAATAGCATATGATGGCGATGGAGACAGATGTTTAGCTATTGACGAAAATGGTAATGAAGTTGATGGAGATATGTTATTGGCAATTTTTGCTTCATATTTAAAAGAAAAAGGTAAACTAAAAAAAGATACTGTTGTTGCTACTGTAATGAGCAATTTAGGACTGAAAAAATTTGCTCAAAATAATAGTATAAATTTTGAAGCAACAAAAGTAGGAGACAGATATGTTTTAGAAAAAATGTTGAAAGAGGGATATAATCTAGGAGGAGAACAATCAGGACATATAATATTATTAGACTATAATCCTACTGGAGATGGAATACTAACATCTTTAATGTTAATACAAATTATGCTAGAAAAAAATCTAAAGTTATCAGAGCTTTGCAAGGTTATTAAAAAATATCCTCAAGTTTTATTAAATGTAAAAGTAAAAAATGATAAAAAACCAAATTATCAAACAGATGAAGAAATACAAAAAGAAATAAAAAAGTTACAAGAAGAATTTCAAGACAATGGAAGAGTGCTTGTTAGAGCTTCAGGAACTGAACCTATTATTAGAGTTATGCTTGAAGGGGAAAATCAAAAAGACATTGAAGAAAAAGCACAAAAGTTAGCGAATTTAATTAAAATTAAATTAAATTAAAAACAAAAGAAGGAGGAAAAAAATGTTTTTATTAAATACAACTCAGCCATTAACAGTATTACTTCTACTAACTGCAACAGTTTTATTAATCTTTTTGGGAAAAGAGATAAAGAAACCTTTTATCCCAGCAATTGCGTTAACAGTATTTTTATTAATATTACTAATGCATTCGGTACAACTATGCATGCCAAGCTACGAGGAATATTATGTAACAATTAGATACTGTATAGCATTTGAATTGGTAATGGTATTTATTACATTCTTTTCGTATTTATGGATAGATGATGTTGCAAGCAAATTCTACAACAAAAAAAGCATTGATAACAGCTTAGATTGGTTTTGGAAACAAGTTTAATGTAAGGTAATATGTAAATGTTTTATGGGCGCAAATAAAAATGCGCCCATTATAATATAATAAAAGGAGCAAAAAAGGATGAAAGATACAATTATAATAGTAGAAGGACCACAAGGGGCAGGGAAAACAACTTTTACAAATTATTTAAGAGAAAAAATAGCACCATCAGACCTATATAGGCTTACTGGAATAAAAGATAAAACAGAGACTGGATATGCAAAAATAAAGAGAAAATATTTAAAATTGTTAGAATATATTGAGAATTGTGAAGATGTAAATATGATTTTTGATAGAACTTTCTTTTCAGAAGAAGTGTATAGTAGATTAGGTTTTAAATCGTATTCTTTTCATGAACTTTATGAAGAACTATTAAGTAAACTTGATAGTTTAAATTTCGATATTTATTTTGTAGTACTATATTTGAAAGATACTAGTGAATATGAAAAAAGAATACAAAGAGATAAAGGTGAATATCAAAAATTCTCAGTTGAAAGTAGTATAAGACAACAAGAAGAATACTTAAAATTAGCAGATGAAATAGAAAAACAGACTAAAAATATAAAAGTAATAAAATTTGATAATGATAGTAATGAAGATTATAAAGAAAAAATAGATAAGCAATTTGGATATTTATTTAAATAATGTAGGAGATAAACATGAGACTTCGGTTTTTTTGGAGGTAGTTTTAACCCTCCCTCATATATACATATTAATTTGGCAGAGATTTTAATAAAAGAATATAATTTAGATAAAATAATATTTGTCCCAGTTGGAAATTATTATGAAAAAAAAGATTTAATAGATGCATATCATAGATATAATATGCTTAAATTAGCAATAGAAGATAATAAACAGCTAGAAATCGAAAAAATAGCAATAGAATCTAAAGTAAAATTATATGCATCAGACACCTTTAAACTGATAAAAGAAAAATATAAAAAAGATGATATATTTTTTATTATGGGTTCTGATAATTTTAGAAAAATGCCAACATGGAAAAATTATGAAGATTTAATAACAAATTACAATATAATTGTTATAGAAAGAGAACGAAAGAAAATAAGGAATGAAAATCCAAAAAACATAATTGAATTTATACCAGAAAAATTAGCAAATTCAGATTCTACAAAAATTAGAAACATGATAAAAAATAACGAGAATGTGAAAGAATATTTAAAACCGAAAGTATATGAATATATAAGAAAAAATACATTATATATGGTGTAGGGACTGGTCTTGACCAGCCCGCCATAAAAAACATCAAAATAACGTGTCGGTCAAGACCGACCACTACGACTAATAAATGACAAAAACCCCAGAAAAACTGGGGTTAAAATTTTTTTATATAAACAAATTCAAAAAACTTAAAGAAAGCGAAATTAAGAAAGACTTTATTGAAACTTTAATGCTTTTTTTAAACATATTTTGAGCTACTAAAAGTCTATGTTCTTTAAGCGTAACTAAAGAGGTACATTCTTCAATATTGTTTTCTTCATCAATATTGATATCTTCTTCATTAGAAGATATTTCATCAGTACCTTCAAAATTAGAATCTTTTGTAATTAAATCATCTAAACTTTCTTTATTTTCAAAAGTTAATTTATAATTGCTGACTTCCTCAAATGTTTCTTGCTCTAAGGTTTGATTCATATTATTCACACCCTTAAATCTTTAGTATATGTAGATTTCAATTGCATTATAACATTACGTAAAATAAAATGCAAATAAATTTAGAAAAAAGTTGAAAAAAATAAAAAAACACAAAATTATGTAAATAAATAGAAAATACTGTAATCGAAAAAAATAGTAAAAAGTTTGTCCAAAAGGTATAATTCCAAAAAAAGGAAATTTTTAAAAAAAGTATTTACAAATTCAAACTTCCGTAATATAATATTGGTGCTAAAAAAATAAAAGGGGGCATATTAATATGCGAAATTTAAAATTAAAAATCATTTTTCTAGTAGGAATATTTTCACTAATATTATTACTAGGGCTACCTGTAAATGCAGCAAATGAGAACATACAATTAGTACAACAATCAGGCACAGATTATTTAATTTACATAAATAATCATTTGGAAGAAACATTTGAATTTGCATTTTCAGATGACAATACTGCAGATAAAGCCACATTAACATATTTATCCGCAGCAACAGATTCAGCTGAAGGAGGAAACTACATAGCATACATCAATTCATACACAACAGAAAATAAGTATATGTGGGCAAAAGATACAGAAGGAACATATTTTGCAGAAGGTGTAGAATTAGATTTAAGTGAAGCTATTCTAGCAGACGAATTGACTGAAATTCAAGATGTAACAAAAAAGATAGCCGTAGATACAGACCAAGTCCAAGTAGAAGAAAAAACAATAAATGGTAACAAAGTAACAGTTACAACAGGAAAAGTTGTATTTGAAAATGAAGGTAATTATGAATATCAAATAGTTAAATTACCAAATACAGCAGAATATAATGAATTAATGGATTTAGCTGAAAGAATTTCTAAAATAAGTAGTCAAACAGACATGTATACAAAATTAGGATTGTATACAAAATTCAATAATTTATATAACCAATTATCATCAGAACTTCTTAGAGAAAATTGGGTAGATGTTCAAAATCAAGAAATTCTTCAACCAGAAGATACAGAAAATGGTGATAAATATGTACTTTGGATTAGAGAAGGAAATACCATTGATGCACAATTTTTAACATCAAAATATGTTGAAGAAAAAGTTGTAGAAAAAATTACAACAAAATTACCAGTAACTTATGATAACAATACATTACTAATAGTACTTGCAATTTTAGTACTTGCAATAGTAATAGTAAGTATTAGAATAAAAAGCCTTAAAAAAGAAGATAAATAGGCGGGGATTAAATGAATAAGTTAAATGTTTATAAAGCATTGAGAATCGTGTTAATTATTATAGCAATAATTGTTGCAATATTTGTTGTAAGAAAATTTTACAAAGAAAGTAAAATAGAAAATCTGGCAAAAGAAGTACTTGAAACAATAAAAACAACAACTGAAAATTCAGAAACTGGGGAAGTAGTTCAAACAATTGATGCAGAAATGGGAGGATATAAAGTTGTTGGAATAATTAAAATTCCAAAAATTGATTTAGAATATCCTATTTTAGAGAAAACAAATGTAGAATCTCTAAACATTTCTATAACAAAGTTTTGGGGAAATGAAATAAATGAAATAGGAAATGTTACTTTAGCAGGACACAACAACTTGAGCGGAGTAATGTTTGGAAAAATAAAAAAATTAGTTAATGGAGATATAATCGAGTTGACAGATACACAAAATATAACATTACAATATGAAGTATTTGAAACTAGAATTATAGATCCAAATGATATTAGCTGTATACTTCCAATAGAAGAAGGAAGAAGAGAAATAACATTAATAACTTGCGAAAACGGTAGAGCAAACAGATTTATCGTAAAAGCAAAAGAGGTAAAATAAAAGGGAGGTAAAAAATGAAAGGGAAAACAAAAACCATTTTAACTATTGTGATAGCTATTGTAATTGTTGCCATAGCAGCAGTAGGTACAGTAACATTCTTAAAAGATAATGGTGAAGCAGAAGCTGCAGAAGAAAGCACAAAAAATCAAGTTTTACCAGTTACTGGTACAGATGATGAACAAACGAGCACTGAAGGAGAACAAAATCCAACAGAAAATTTAAACGGGGAGGAAAACCCCGCAGAACAACCAACAGGAGGAGAAAATGAAAATCCTGCAGAAGGAACTACTGGAGAAAATACACAAGGAACAAATGAAACTGTAAACCAAGGAACAACAGGAACAACTGGGAATCAAGGAACAACAACTGGAGTACAAACAGAACCAGAGACTACAACAATAGAACAAGAAAGACTAGTTTCTACGACTTTAAATTGGACTAATATAAGCTTAAATAGTACAATAGGAAGAACGGGAATAAACTATACTAATTTAGGTTATACAATAAAATATTACCAAGTAGTAAGTGAAGAAGAAACTAAATTGTTAAACACTGAAACTGGAAAAGAAGAATACGGAAAACCAGTAACAGTAACAGAGGAGCAAATTAAAGAAAATTGCCCAACAGGATATAAATTAGATAAAGAAAATTCAGAATTATCTACAATAATAACAGAAAATGTAAATGGCAATGTAATTGAAGTATATTACATAAAAGATTATTTTGACTTAAAAATAGAATATGTATATGAAGATGGAACACCTGCGGCAGATCCATATGAAGATTCTGTTGAATATGAAGGAGAATATAGTGTAGAAAGTCCAGAAATAGAAGGATACACACCAAGTATTGAAGTAGTAGAAGGAACAATGCCGGCAGATGATACTACAGTAACAGTAACATATACAGCAAACACAGATGTAAGCTATACAGTAAGATACTTAGAAGCAGAGACAGAAAAAGTATTAGCAGATGAAGAAACAAGAACAGAAAAAACATTTGCTGAAACATATAAAGAAACAGCAAAAGAAGTAACAGGATATACACCAGATTTAGAAGAAAAAGAAATAACATTAGATGCATATAACAAAGTGTTAACATTCTACTATACAGCAAATGAAGATGTAAGCTATACAGTAAGATACTTAGAAGCAGAGACAGAAAAAGTATTAGCAGATGAAGAAACAAGAACAGAAAAAACATTTGCTGAAACATATAAAGAAACAGCAAAAGAAGTAACAGGATATACACCAGATTTAGAAGAAAAAGAAATAACATTAGATGCATATAACAAAGTGTTAACATTCTACTATACAGCAAACACAGATGTAAGCTATACAGTAAGATACTTAGAAGCAGAGACAGAAAAAGTATTAGCA
>CAMEUC010000063.1 GCA_945937855.1 uncultured Clostridium sp.
GAAAATACTTGTGGGTTACCCTGCTGGGAAGATAGGAAGTTGCCAGATTTTTTTTATGCCTAAAAATATAGATTATTATAATGTTGACTATGTTTAAAAATAAATGTATAATTAAACAAATTTTAAAATAAAGGAGAAAAATATGTCTAAAAATAAAAAAATTATATTATCAGCATTATTACTAGCACTATTAATAATACTTTCAAGATTTTTATCTATAAAAACACCAATAATGAAAATAAGTTTTGCTTTTGTTCCAACAATGCTTTGTGCAATTTGGCTTGGACCCAAATATACGGTTTTAATTAACGTATTAGGAGATATAATTGGAGCAACATTATTTCCAACAGGACCTTATTTTGTTGGATATACAATTTCAACAGCAGTTGCAGGATTCATTTATGGAATGATATTATATAAAAAAGATAGTAATTCTTATACAGATAAGCAATTTCTAATAAGATTAACAATATCTACAGTATTAGTGGCAATAATTTCTAATATGTTTTTAAATACTTTATGGGTTAGTATTACAGGAGGAAAAGCATTTATGGTACTTTTCTGGACAAGACTTCCAAAACAATTAATAATGATACCAATTCATGTAATTGTTGTATTTGCTTTAGAAAAAGCTTTAAGAAAACCATTTAACAAATATTTAAGGAGCGAAAATGATTAATATTCGTGATTTAAGTTTTAAGTATAAAAACAGTAATAATATTTTAAATAATATAAATATTGAAATACAAGAGGGTGAAACTGTTGCAATAGTAGGTGAAAATGGATCTGGAAAGTCAACTCTTGCTAAACTTATATCTGGAATTTTAAAAACAAAACAAGGAAAAATTATAATAGATAATTTAGATTTGACTAAAAAAGAAGATTATAAGGAGGCAATAAAAAAAGTTGGAATAGTATTTCAAAACCCAGAAAATCAAATTATATTTAATAATATTTATGATGAGCTTGCATTTGCATTAAAACATTTAACAAAAGAAGAAACAGAAGAAAGAATACTAAAAAGCCTAAAAAAAGTTAAAATGTATGATTATATAGATAAAGATTTATATGAATTATCCTTAGGACAAAAACAAAGAATTGCAATAGCAGAAATTTTAGCAAAAGAGCCTAAGTACATAATTTTTGATGAACCAACTACGATGATTGACAGTTTAGGAAAAGAACAAATATATGATATAATAAAAGCACTAAAAAAAGAAGGATATACAATTATATATACAACAAACTTGGTAGAAGAGATACTATTAGCTGATAGAATACTAATACTAAGAAACGGACAAATAGTAAATGAAATAAAAAAAGATAATTTATTATCTAGTGTAGATATATTAATGGAAAACAATATAAAATTACCAAATATAATAGAAATAGCATTAAAATTAAATATAAACTTAAAAGAATTTACAATAGAAGAGTTGATAAATAAAATTAAAAACAATTTGTAGGAGATTTTGTTACATATTTGCCCAAATAAAGAGAACGGACATGGAAGTCCGAACATAAAGAACAATAGGAGACAGATAATGAAAAATGTATTATCATTTTTAACATTTATAATATATTCTACACTAATATTTTTTACACCAAATAAGTACGTATATATAGTTATATCAACAATAATAAATATACTTGCAATGGCTATTGTGAAAGTAAATATAAAAAAAGCAATAAAAAATATAATAAAATTATTACCTTTTATTTTATTTACAGGAATAATAAATTGTATTTTAGAAAATTATTTGTATGCAACATATATTAGTATCAAATTAATTCTAGTATGTAATATTACATATACATATTCAAGAACAACTACAGCTTTTTCAGTTGCAAAAACTGTAAAAACACTTTGTAAGCCTTTAGAAATATTTAACATAAATACCGATGATATTGAAATCTTGGTGGCACTGGGAATAACAATGATACCTGTATTAAAAAAAGAATTTATAGATTTAAAAAATGCATGTTTAGCTAAAAATATTGAGTGGAATATAAAAAACATGAAAATTATATTATCTAAATTTTTACTTTCAATTATAAAAAGAGTAAATGAAATAGATGAGGCATTAATAGAAAAAGGGCATATGCAATACTAAATATAATATAAAAAATGAGGAAATTTTTATGGTAAAAAAAGTAGAATTATTATCTCCTGCAGGAGATTTTGAGTGCTTAGTTGCAGCGGTTCAAAATGGAGCAGATAGTGTATATTTTGGAGCAGATAAATTTAATGCAAGAATAAATGGTAAAAATTTTTCAAAAGAGGATTTAAAAAAAGCAATTGAATATGCAAAACTTAGAAATGTAAAAACATATTTAACATTAAATACTTTAATAAAAAATAATGAATTTGATGAGTCGATAGAACTTATAAAATATGCATACGAATGTGGAATAGATGCTATAATAATGCAAGATTTGGGACTTGCTAAATTTGCTATAAATAATTTCCCAGATTTAGAAATTCATGCAAGCACTCAAATGACAGCTCATAATGTAGATGGTGTTATGGAACTAAAGGAGCTTGGCTTTAAGAGAGTAGTTTTATCTAGGGAATTAAACTTAAATGAAATTAAAGAAATATATGATAAAACTCGGAATGGATTTGGAAATGTTTATTCATGGAGCATTATGTATTTCATATTCTGGACAATGCTTGATGAGTAGTATAATTGGGCAAAGAAGCGGAAATAGAGGAAAATGCGCTGGAACATGTAGAATGCCATATGAATTAATAAATAAGGATGATAACAAAATAATAGATAAAGGATATTTATTAAGTTCTAAAGATGTTTGTACATTAGATATAATACCAGAATTAATTAAAAGTGGAGCAATGTCTTTTAAAATTGAGGGGAGAATGAAAACACCAGAATATGTTGGAGTGGTTACTTCTATTTATAGAAAATATATAGATTTAGCTCTTAGTGAAAACCAGTATATTGTAGATGAAGAAGATAGAAAAAAGTTAATGCAAGTATTTAATAGAGGCGGATTCAGTACAGGCTATATAAAAGGAAAGCTTGGAAAAGATATGATGTACACTAAAAGACCAGACCATATGGGCGTATTTTTAGGAAAAGTTATATCATATAATCCAAATAGAGGATATATTAAATTAAAACTAGAAGAAGAAATAGATTTAGGAGATAGTATAAAAATAAATAAAAACTCATGTAAAATTTCTGAACTTATGAAGAATAATAACAATATAAAAAATGCTAAATCAGGCGAAATAGTAACAATAGGAAGAATAAAAGGTAGAATAAATGCTGGAGATTCAGTATATAAGACAGTAAGTTTAAAACTTGAAAACCAAATAAAACAAAAAAATGTTAAGGAAAATGTAAAAAGAAGAGTTCTTTGTAAAGTTGAAATAGAAATTGGAAAACCACTGCAATTAGAAGTAGTAGATATGGAAACAAATGAAAATTTTTGTGCTATAGGAGAGGTTGTACAAAGGGCACAAAAAGTAGAAATAGAAAAAGATAGAATAGAAGAACAAATAAGAAAAACAGGTGGAACAATTTTTGAAATAGAAGAAATAAAAATAAATTTAGAAAGTAATGCTTATGTTTCAATAAAAGAAATAAATGAATTAAGAAGAAAGGCATTAGAAGGCTTAGAAGAAGAAATAAAAGGTAAAATAAGTAGAACAAAAAAAGAAATAAAATTAGAAGACCTACAAATAAAAGAAATACAAGAACAAACGAAAATTTCGCTTTTATTAAACTTAATAAAAGGAGAATATAATTATAAAAAACTAAAACAAGTTGATAGAATTTATTTACCAGTATCAGAAATAATTTTAGAAAATAACAAAGAAAAAATAGAAGAAATAACAAGCATTGCCGATACATATATCTATATGCCCAATATTATACGTGATGAGCATAAAAATATAATTTATAAAAAAATAGAAGATTTAGTAAGTAAATATAACATTAAAGGATTTGTTATATCTAATATATCTCAAATAAAAAATTTAGCAAAATATAATTTAGAAATGATTGCAAATTATACTTTTAATGTATTTAATAATAGAACAGCCAAAGAGTTGGAAAATTTAAAATTTAGCACTATTACAATATCACCTGAATTAAACGAAGAAGAAATAAAAAGTATTAAAACAAATTTAACTAAAGAACTTATAGTATATGGAAGAACTCCTCTTATGACTTCAGAATATTGTACAATTGGAACATTTAAAAATTGTAATGGTATGTGCACAAAAGGAAAATATGTGTTAAAAGACAGAATGAATTTTGAATTTCCAATATATACAAATAGAATAAACTGTAATACAACAATCTATAATTCAAAGATAACATCTATAATGTGGGAGAATTTAAAAATAAACTCAATACGTATAGACATATTGGAAGAAAATATAGAAGAAATAAACAAAATAATAGAATTACATAAACAAAATAAAAGGCTAGAAGGACAAAATTATACAAATGGTAATTTAAAAAAAGAAATATAAACATTAATTATACTGCTTAAGAAAACAAGTTAATATTCAGCCAATTTATTAAATTTGTACTGTATTTGTAGGGGCAAGGCTCCGTCATTGCCCTGGGTAGGGACTTAAGCCCTACCCCTACAGTTTTGAATTTTTAAATGCTACTTACTGAACATTAACAAAAAACAATAAAAAAATACTTTTAATGTATTGACAAAACAATAAAAAATATGCTAATATAAATATTGTTAATTTAATTATGCGGATGTGGCGGAATTGGCAGACGCGCTGGTCTTAGGAACCAGTGTCAACGACGTGGGGGTTCAAGTCCCTTCATCCGCACCAATGACGTATCTGTTCGAACTAACAGATAGATTAAAAATCATTCAAGTAGTTGGATGATTTTTTTCTTTGCCCAAAAAACATCATCCAATATCCTAAAAAGAAAGGATGGTGCTTGAAATGAAGATAATTAAAGAAGAACTGCGATTTGAGGAAAACTTAAAGAAAAGGCTAGAATTTATATGTGAATTCTCAAAGGTTACTCCTACTTTTGTTAATGGTAGTATAAGAAAAATTGAGAAGAACAATATCTCTTATATTGAGCCACATAGAGTGATTGTAAAAGATACCACATTTCTGGTCTTTAATTATTCTAATGATGTTTATATATCCAATCTAGCAAAAAAGATAAAATTATCGGAATTAGAAGATTATATAAACAGCATAAAATAGCTAAAATTTGACATTTCTGAAAATCGTGATATAATACTAGCAGTAAACTATTTATGTTTACCTGTTGGGAGTTGATTATATGTTTTTGGTTTGTTCCAAGAAAATATATTGTAATATAAACAGATTTAAGAGATGTCAAGGATAACTTGTGTGTTTTCTTTGATGTCTCTTTTTTGTTAGTAGGTTTATAAATTGGTTGATGAAAAGAAAAAATGTGGATTGTATATGAGGGTTTCTACAGAAGACCAAGCTTGTGAGGGCTTTAGTCTTCCAGAACAAAAAGAACGATTAGAAGCTTATTGTAAATTTAAGGGTTATGAAATTGTAGATTACTACGAAGATGCAGGCGTTAGTGCTAAAACAGGTAATTACAGAGCAGAATTTGAAAGGTTAAAAGACGATATAAAATCTAAAAAAATAAATACTATTATCTCTCTTAAATTAGATAGATTTACAAGAAGTATTTATGACTGGGAAGAACTTATAACTTTTTTAGATGAAAATGAAGCCTATATAGATTGTGTTAATGATGATATAAATACTACTACAGCAAATGGTAAGATGATTTCAAGACTTTTGGTAAGTGTAAGCCAGAATGAAATTGAAAGAACTAGTGAGAGAACAAAAATAGGTTTAGCTGGAGCAATAAAGCAAGGTCATATTCCCCATATTGCTCCATTAGGTTATAAACATGAAAATAAAACTCTTGTAATAGATTATTCTACCAAAGACATTGTTGTTAGAATATTTGAATTGTATTTTAATGGTTATTCTTATCAAAAAATAAGTACGTTATTCAACGAAGAAAAAGTATTAGGTAAAGATAATTGGAGAGATTCAACAATACAGAATATTTTGCAAAATGAAATATATAAAGGCGATTTTGTTCATGGAAAGAGAACTAAAACTCCTACTTATTATGAAAATGTTGTAGAGCCTATTATCTCTAAAGAAATGTGGGAAGATTGTCAAGTCCAAAAAAAGAAAAATTCAAGAAGTTATCAAAGAACATTAACTTACTTATATTTACAAAAAATAAAATGTCCTAAATGTAATCGTATTTTAGGTGGTAAAGCAACTACAAAGAAAAATGGAAAGCCTTACTTCTATTACTATTGTAACGATTGCAAAATAACCATTAAAGAAAATGCCATAAATGAATACTTTAATCAATTTATAAATGAATTAGTAGAATATGATTCTGTTGTAAATCAATTCTTTTTGCCGATGATAAGACAAAGATTTGATGAGCCTAAAGAAAAGCTACAAAAAGAAATTGATGAACAAAATGCAAAACTTGAACGAATTAGAAAGGCTTATATCAATGGAGCTTTTGATTTAGATGTATATACTAGTGAAACTGCTGTTATAGAAAAAG
The DNA here is from genome assembly GCA_945937855.1 of uncultured Clostridium sp. GTDB lineage: Bacteria > Bacillota > Clostridia > TANB77 > CAG-508 > UMGS1933. Next base: position 6,597 of record CAMEUC010000063.1, read on the forward strand.
CCATAAATAATCTCAAAGAAGAATTAGAAGCTACTGATTGTGTAGAAGAATTAAGATTTACTCCCAAAGATATTTTATTAAAACGAGATATTGATTTTCTTAATAAGATGATTATGAATAAGCAATATAAAGAAAGAACAAAAACATGGAAAGATTATACTCGTGAAGAACAAGCTGAACTTATAATGAAGTATGTTGATGAAATAAAACTAACTCTTATAGGAAGTGAAGTAATTGTAAAGGAGATTAATTTTAGAGACTCTATTTGTAAACCATGTCAAGAATTATATGATAAAGGTTATATTGATACAACAAAACCTATTTTATTAGGAAATGTACTAGGAAGTGTCAGATTTAGCAACTATTTACCAGAAGAAGAATTTGGAGAAATAATAATGAGATTACAACAATACTATGATGTTCATTATACAGAGGCGATATATTATCTACAAGAGCAAGTATTTTATTTTAATTTCGTTGAAGATAATAGTGCTATTGTTAGAGTATTCCCATTAGAAGATTATTACAAATTAGATCCAGATAATAAAATGGAAGAATATCGATTTGGAATAATTTATATTAATGGTGATGATTATGATGACTTTGAAATTACAGAAGCAGATAATATCGAGCCATACTTTAATGCAATACCAGACGACAATGAAACAACAATTAAATTTGAAAATGGTGAACGCAGTGAAATTGTTGTGAAGCCAGTAAAATTCTCCGAAGAAGACACTAAATAATTGTTGCAACTTTTACTTTAGTTATGGGCTATGTTGCAACAATCAAATTAACGTGGCACGTTTTGTTTTTACGGAGTAAAAATGAAAGTGGCGATAGTTAATTTGAATAAATTTTATTCCATTGGGAGAAAATTTATTGCCTCGTAGAGCCCCCGAGTTTTGATAGTATGTCAAAACTCATAGGGGG
>CAMEUC010000064.1 GCA_945937855.1 uncultured Clostridium sp.
AAAAATTTTTATTTATTTTTACTTTTATTTTTTTATGTTTTATTTTAGTTGGCTGTTCTTCTAATACTACAGTTACAAATAATATAAATAATGATACTGTAAATAATCCTGTAACAAATACCTCTAATTCTACTGATGAAAATATTATTTACCAACCAGAAAAGCTATCTGTAGAGTCCAAAGAAGAAGTTATTAGTTCTTTTTCTACAAATATTTTAGATCAAGACCCTGATAGGCAAACTAATATTAGCCTTACTTGCTCTAGTTTAAATGGAACTACTGTAAAATCTGGTGAAACTTTTTCTTTTTGTGATACTGTTGGAAAAGCTACTGCTGATAGAGGTTACAAGGAAGCTAAAGTGTTTGATGCTGATGGTAATGTAACTATGGGATATGGTGGTGGAAATTGTCAAGTTAGTAGTACTTTATATAATGCAGTATTACAAAATGCTAATTTTGAAATTGTCGAAAGACATCCCCACAGTCATACTGTATATTATGTTGAGAAAGGTAAAGATGCTGCTGTTGCTTGTGGTAGTGTGGATTTTAAGTTTAAAAATAATAATAGTTATGACATAAGAATTGATGCTTCAACTGATGGAAATCAGGTTACTATTTCTATTGTTAAAATTTAATTCTATTTTATTTTTATTTGCATACATTTATATAAATTATATTACTTTTCAAACTTGATGCTTAACAATCCGCCAAATCTCGTCGGGGTTTGATTTTTCTTTTTTCAGGCTCCCCTAAGTAATTCCTACTCAGATTCTCCTAAAAGAAGAAAAATGAAACCCCTGCGTTTGGCTACCTTACTATACTAATTTGAAATGTAATAACTATAAATTTTTGTGGAGGTTGGTATGCAAAGTAAAAAAAATAAATTTATATGTACCATTATTACATTACTTGTTTTTTCTTTAATATTGCCTTTTTGCTCATATGCTACCGAAGATACTTCTTATGTTTGGTCTGAACTTTCTAGTCCCATTGTAAGTACTTCTTCTGTTCCATCTGTAGGAGAACGGGAATTTTTTATGTCTTACTTGTGGCAGTGCTATTTTGATTGAACAGTCCACTGGTAAGGTCCTTTATGATCATAATATTCACGAGCAATTACGTCCTGCCAGTGTTACTAAAATCATGACTGTTCTTCTAATTATGGAGGCTTTAGATAATGGAACTTTAAGCTTAACCGACCAAATCCCTTGCAGTGAAAATGCTTCTTCTATGGGTGGCTCTCAGATTTGGCTTGATACTACTGAAACCTTAACTGTAGACGAAATGTTGAAAGCAATTTGTGTAGTTTCTGCTAATGATTGCTGTGTTGCTATGGCAGAATATTTAGCAGGTTCAGAAGAACTTTTTGTTGAACGAATGAATGCCAAAGCTAAAGAACTTGGTATGAATGATACTTGTTTTAAAAATTGTCATGGAATTGATGAAGATGGGCATGTAACATCAGCTTATGATATTGCTCTTATGTCTAGAGAACTTTTAAGTAAACACCCAGAAGTCACCAAATATACTACTATTTATATGGATAGTTTAAGAAATGGCGAATCTTCTTTAGTAAATACTAATAAATTAATTAGAAATTACTCTGGCGCTACTGGACTTAAAACTCGGTTCTACATCTCTTGCTCTATTTAATTTATCTGCCTCTGCAACTCGTAATGATTTATCTTTAATTGCTGTAATAATGAGAGCAGATACTTCTAAAGTAAGATTTGAAGAAGCTACAAAACTTTTAGATTATGGCTTTAGTAATTTTGAATTTGCAAAATACAGTAATAAAGGAGATGTCGCCAAAAGTGTAAATATAAATAAAGGAATTACACAAAATGTAAATGTAATTTTTAATCAAGATGCTGGTGCATTAATTCCTAAGGGGCAATCTTCTAACATTACAACTAATGTAGAGCTTTCAGGTTCTTTTGATGCTCCTATTGAGGAAGGGCAAGTTTTAGGTAAAGTTACATACTCTATTGGAGATGAAATTTTGCGGCTATGTAGATTTAGTTGCTGCAAATTCTGTTCCTAAATTAAATCTTGGAAACATGATGGCAAGTGTACTTGATAATTGGATTAGTTTGTTAAGGTAAGAAAAAATCCTACCAATTGGTAGGTTTTTTCTAGATTATTTATTTTCTTTTTCCTATATAGTAGTTTTTCTTTCCTCTTTTTACTACTATGTATTCTCCTTCTATAAATTTACTATCATCTATTACAGTTTCTAAATCAGTTGCTTTTTCTCCATTTATAGATATTGCACCTGTTCCTATAAATTCTCTTGCTTCTCTTTTACTTTTTGCTATTCCCATATTTAATACAAAATCTACTATATTTATATTAGCTTCTACTTCTTTTTTTTCTTCATTTTTAAATAAGTCTTCTATATCTTTTTTTGATAAGTCTTGGAATTTATTATTAAATAAGTGTTCTGCTAAGCTTACTGCTTTTTCATATTCTTCTTTTCCATGTAAGAAAGTTATTATTTCTCTTGCTAAGGCTTTATGTGCCTCTCTTAATTCTGGATGTTCTTTATTCTTTTTATCTAATTCTTCTATTTCTTCCTTTGATAAGAAAGTATAAATTTTTAAATAATCTATTACCATTGAGTCTTCTACATTTAAGAAAAATTGATATAAAGCATAACTTGATGTTTTTTCTTTATCTAGCCATAATGCATTTCCTTCACTTTTCCCAAATTTCTTTCCTTGCGAGTCAGTTACAAGTGGCATTGTAAAACCATATACTTCATCACCTGTTGATTTTCTTATTAAATCTATTCCTGCTGTAATATTTCCCCATTGGTCTGAACCTGCACATTCTAAGTCCACATTTTTATGTTCATGTAAATATTTAAAGTCTAGCGCTTGTAATATCATATATGAAAACTCTGTATATGTAATTCCTGTATCCAATCTTCTTCTAATTATATCTTTATCTAACATATAATTAATATTAAAATATTTTCCATAATCTCTTAGAAAATCCAATATATTTATATCTTTTATCCAATCGTAATTATTTACAACTTCAAAACCAAATATCTTTTCTACCTGTTTTTTTAGTCCTTCATAATTTTTAAAAACTTGTTCTTTAGAAATCATTGCTCTTTCTTTTGTAGGTTTTGGATCTCCTATCATTCCTGTACCTCCACCTACTAGTAATATTGGATGATGTCCTGCATCTTTTAGTCTTTTTGAAATTAAAAAGCTAGATAAATGTCCAATATGTAAACTATCTGCTGTTGGGTCTGTTCCTATATAAAAAGTTAATCCTCCTTTATTTAATTTTTCTTCTAGTTCTGGGCTTGATATATCTTTTATAAGTCCTCTCCATTTTAAATCTTCAACTAATGTCATGTATTTGTTACCTCCTAAACTCCAAGTTTTCATTGCATAGAATTTTTCTTGGATTTTTCTCTGTTATTTCATATAATTTTTCTTCAGATATAACTTTTGTTAATTTCTTTATGATTTGTGGCATTATAGTATATATAGTTCCTTGTTTGTGTGTATCTGTTCCTAAAAAAGAAATTAAATTTAATTTAAATAATTTTTTAACTGTTTTTTTAGCTTCTTTTCCATATATATCTACTATACTTCCGAAATTTGATTGTAGTAAACATCCTTTTTCTACCCACTGTTTTGCATATTCAATATCTTCTTGTACAAATCTGTATCTTTCCGGATGTGCAATAATTACTTGGTATCCCATATTTTGCATTAGAAATAGCACTTCATCTATATATCTAGGTACACTATTCATAGGAAATTCTACTAGAATGTACTTGCTATTGGCTAAACTTATGATTTCCCCTTCTTTTATAAGATCTCCTATTTCTTCTGATATGTATACTTCCATACCTTGATGTAAATTAACACTTATTTGTTTTTCTTCAACAATTTTTTGCAAAAACTCTTTTAGCAAGCATATATCTCTTCCAGAATTTTCATAGTAACCAGTTATATAGTGAGGAGTCAAAATAATATCTGTAAACCCGAGCTTCTTTTGCTTCTTTTATTAAATTAAAAGTTTCTTCTACACTTTCTGCTCCATCATCTATGCTAGGAATAATATGTGTATGAATATCTATCATATTTTTCTCCTATTTTTTTAAATATTTATTTAATTCATCTATTATTGCTTGTGTTTTTTCACTAGAAATATTTTCATCTTTTTCAAATACATAATCTGATTTTCTTGTATTTTTTTCCTTTTCTGAGTAATCATTTCCCCTCATTCTGTTGCTTGTATTTCCCTTTGCTTCCACAGGTTTATTAGTACTACTATAATAGTAAGTACTCATATATTTTTTCGCATTTACTGGAATTTTATTAAGAATAATTCCTACAATTTGTCCACCAACATTTTCTATATCTTTTTTCACTTTTTCTAAATTATCTTTTTTTGTACTATTATGTTCTGTAACTATTACTGTTGAATCCACTAATCTTGAAATTATTAAAGCATCTGTTACTAGTAAGCTTGGTGTACCATCAAAAATTATAAAATCAAATACTTCTTTTAATTTTTCGATCATATTAATAGTTATTTCTGAAGCTAATAATTCAGATGGATTTGGTGGAACATTTCCTGCTGGTATTAAATATAAATTTTGTATTTCAGTAGCTTTAACATATTTTAATACATCTAAATTTTCATTTCTGCCCATTTCATCTATTCCAGATAAGAAATTAGATAATCCCAATCTATTTTCAACATTAAACATTGTATGTTGTCTACCTTTTCTCATGTCTGCATCTATAATTAAAACTTTTTTCCCTGCCTGTGCAAATGTTATTGCTAAATTTGCTGCGACCCAGCTTTTACCTTCTCCTGGCATTGTTGATGTTACTAAAAGTGTTTTTAAAGATTTTTTTGAATTCATAAATTGTATATTAGTTCTTAGTGTTCTAAAAACTTCCGCTATTGGTGACTTAGGAGTTCTTTGCGCTATTAATTCTCTTTTCATTATCTTTTACCTCCTTTTACTTCTGTATCATAATCTGGTATAGATGCTAATACCTTTAATCCTGTTATTTTTTCAATATCTGCTTCTGTTTTTACAGTATTATCTAACATATTTACAAGTAATACATATCCACATGCTACTACTATTCCTATGAATGTAAAAATAACTATATCTTTTGTATGATTTACATTACTTGGTATTTCACTTACTTCCGCTTTATCTACAACATAAACATTATTTATTTTATATATATCGGCAATTTTTTCGCTAAATACTTCTGCTATTTTATTTGCAATTATCTCTGCATAATTTGGATTTTCATTAGTTACTGATATTTTTATCATTTCTGTATCGGTTACCGCACTAACTTTTATACTGTTTTTTAGGCTCTCTTCATTTAAATTTTGTATATTCAAGTTGTCAATTACTTCTCTTAATACAGCATTACTTTTTATAAGTTCACTGTATGTAGATACAAGCTTCGAATTTAATGTTAAATCCGTTTGAGTTATTGAGGTATTGTCTTCAGAATTGTTATTTGTTACTTGTGTTAATAACAGTGTAGTATACGATGTATATTTTGGTTTTAAAATAGCATACGAATATACTGCACCTACTACTATACAAATAAGTATTATAAGGACAATCTCTAATTTCCTTTCCCAAAAAATATTAAATAGTTCTTTTAAATCCAGTTCCTCCATTTTTTACTTCCTTCCTTGGTAAATTTACTAAGTTATTATATATGTTTTTATATACTTTTTTCAATAGATTTTTATAAAATTTTGTATAAATTATTTATCTTTCATTAGTCATATATTTCTGTTGCTTTTACAATCAACCTTTTTATTGCTCCTGTCGTGCACGTAATTAATGTAATTTTTCTTTCCCCATATGTTTCTTGACTTAAACACTCCACCTCATTTGGGTATACTTTGTATATATCATAAACTATATATTCTACTTTTTGCCCATACATGTTTGTTAGTGTTATTGTGTCGTTTATTTCTAGTTTTTTTAAATTTCCAAACATATTGGTTTTATTGTAGTTATGTCCCAATATACAAAAATTTCCTGCTTTGTTTATATTTGGCCCACATAGTTTTGTTACTGATTTATTTAAAGTATTCTCATTTGTTTCTTCCAATATATATGTACTTAAATTTATTTTTGGGATTTCTAATTTTCCGATTATTTCATATCCATCTATATCTGTTGGAAGAACTTTTTGTGGTATTATTTTTTTAGGTGCTATATTCTCATTTGTAACTGTTTTTTCTACAGTTTCTATACTGGTTACTACAGTTTGGTTTTTTAAGTTTTTCTTATATATTAAAGACCATATAAAAAAAATAATTGCAATTAATAATATTGATATAACAATACTATTTTTAATTACAATTATTTTATCTTTCAAAGCAATCACCTTAAAATCAATTTCAATAAAATAATAATTTGTATGATTTTTTATAATCCGCTCCCAGGGTGTTATATATTTTAAATTGCTCGCCCGCTCCCACCGGCGCTGTAACAAGGCTAACGCCTTTAACAGCCCACGGCGGTCCCCACGGAACAATTCGCTTTTAAAATATATAAGCACCCTTCGCGCTACTCTATATGAAAAGACTAATTGCATAGGAAACAAGTAGCCAAACGCAGGGGTTTTCATTTTTCTTTTTTAGGAGAATCTGAGTAGGAATTACTTAGAGGTGCCTAAAAAAGAAAAATCAAACCCCGACGAGATTTGGCGGATGTCTTTATCTAAGCAAATACTCATATAAATTATCATTTAATAATATATACTATTATTAAATGATAAAATTTGTGCATGTTTTAGTCTTTTTTATTTTTTACAAAATACATTACTGCCCACACAATTATAACTGCAGCTACAACTATAAGAAGATATACCCAAAAGCTAATTCCTGCTTGTGGTATATTTTCAACTACATTATTATTTGCGACTACATTATTTTCTGGAGCACTCGCCTCTTTTACTGTTATAGTAAATTCTTTGCTTGTAATAACAGCTTCATTATTGTTTACATCTACAAGACTTAGTTTTGATACATATGTTCCTGCTTTTGGATATGTAGCTGTAATTGGGGTTTCATTTGTAAATGTTCCTCCAACTGCAAAACCTGCTGGTGGTCCCCAATATCCAATTTCTGCTATATCAAATTCTGTTCCATTTGAATCATATGCAATTAAGCTTGGTGTAGCAGGTCCTGATACCAAATCTACTTTAATACGCACATTAGTATATGGAGTAGCATCTGTTCCTGTAAGGGTTACACTTCCCTCTTTTGCCTCATCTACTATTATTTCTCCTTCGTATTTTAAGTTAAACTCATACCCTTGGTCTGCTGCAAAAACTGCTGTGCTAAATACTAACAAAC
>CAMEUC010000065.1 GCA_945937855.1 uncultured Clostridium sp.
ATTTTTTGAAAAAAGTATTGACTTTTTATGTGAATAGGTATAAATTATTAGCAGTCATTAAAATAGACTGCTAAAAAATTGGATTTTAAGGAGGAATGATAGTATGATAAAACCAGTAGCAGACAGAATTTTAATTAAAATGGTAAAAAATGAGGAAACAACTAAAAGTGGAATCATTTTATCAAGTGGAGCAAAAGAAAAACCACAAATAGCAGAAGTAATTGAGGTGGGACCAGGAATTAATCATATAGAAGGAAAAGAAGTGAAAATGTATATAAAAAAAGGTGACAGAGTAATAGTAAACAAATACTCTGGAACAGAAGTAAAATATGAAGGAGAAGACTATTTAATAATAAAACAAGATGATGTACTTGCAACAATAGAATAATAACTGTAGGGGCAGGGTTCCACCCCTGCCCGCAAAAAAATTAATAAAAAGGAGATAGATAATATGTCAAAAGAAATAAAATTTGGTGAAGATGCCAGAAAAAAAATGTTAGATGGAGTAAATACTCTAGCTGATACAGTAAAAGTAACTTTAGGACCAAAAGGAAGAAATGTTGTATTAGATAAAAACTTTGGAGCACCACTTATTACAAATGATGGTGTAACAATAGCAAAAGAAATAGAATTAGATGATCCTTATGAAAATATAGGAGCAAGACTTGTAAAAGAAGTAGCAACAAAAACAAATGATATAGCAGGTGATGGAACAACAACAGCAACAGTATTAGCACAAGCAATAATAAAAGAAGGAGTAAAAAATGTAGCAGCAGGTGGAGACCCAATGGCAATAAAAAGAGGAATAGATAAGGCAGTAGAAACAGCGGTAGAAGGATTAAAGGAAATAAGCTCAGAAATTAATGGAAAAGAAGATATTGCAAGAGTTGCAAGTATTTCTGCAAATAACCAAGAAATAGGGGAATTAATTGCAGATGCAATGGAAAAAGTAAGCAAAGATGGAGTAATAACAATAGAAGAATCAAAAACAGCAACAACTGGGTTAAATGTTGTTGAAGGAATGGAATTTGATAAAGGATATATATCTCCATATTTTGTTACAGACACAGACAAAATGGAAACAGTAATGGAAAATCCATATATATTAATTACAGATAAAAAGATTGGAAATATTCAAGAAATATTACCATTACTAGAAGCCTTAATGCAACAATCTGGAAAACTTGTAATAATCGCAGATGATATAGAAGGTGAAGCATTATCTACATTAGTTTTAAATAAATTAAGAGGAGTATTAAATATAGTAGCAGTAAAAGCACCAGGATTTGGAGATAGTAGAAAAGAAATGCTAGAAGATATAGCTATTCTTACAGGTGGAGAAGTAATAACTGGAGACTTAGGATTAGAACTAAAAGATACAACTATTGAACAATTAGGAAGAGCAAGACAAGTAAAAGTACAAAAAGAAAATACAATAATAGTAGATGGTTTAGGCGATAAAGAAAAATTAGCATCAAGAGTAAAACAAATAAAAATTCAAATAGAAGAAACAAGTAGTGAATTTGACAAAGAAAAACTACAAGAAAGACTTGCAAAACTTGCAGGAGGAGTTGCAGTAATAGAAGTTGGAGCAGCAACAGAAGTTGAGATGAAAGAGAAAAAACTAAGAATAGAAGATGCTCTATCTGCAACAAAAGCAGCAGTAGAAGAAGGAATAGTAGCAGGTGGTGGAACAGCATTAATAAATGTAATGCCAAAAGTAGAAAAACTAGTAGGAACATTGCAAGATGACGAAAAACTAGGTGCAAAAATAGTATTAAGAGCATTGGAAGAACCACTAAGACAAATAGCAACAAATGCAGGACTAGAAGGTGCTGTAATATTACAAAAAGTAAAAACAAGTGAAGCAGGAATTGGATTTAACGCAGCAAAAGAAGAATATGTAGATATGAAAGCCAAAGGAATAGTAGATCCAACAAAAGTAACACGTTCAGCACTTCAAAATGCAGCAAGTATAGCGGGAATGTTCTTAACAACAGAGAGTGTAGTAACAGATAAAAAAGAACCAAAATGTGAATGTGGAGGACATAATGATATGCCAGCAGGAATGGATGGAATGTACTAAAATTATTTTTTAAATCTTGACTATCGTTAGTATTTTTTGTTATACTCATATTATAATAAAAAATGAGGTGGTACTAATGATAATAGACAAAAAAGGGCAAATGTTTGAAGATAGAAGAAAAACAGATAAAGCAGTTAGAAAAGATAAAAGAAAAGAAAGCAATAAAATAAAAAAAGATGGTGTAGAAGTTGTAAGAAAAAAATAGAGTAGTATAATAGAGAGTAGATTAAAACTACTCTATTTTTTTTCGCTAAAACCTCCTAAATTTCAACAAAGGAAAAGTATTTAAAAAATAGAATAATAATAAAGACAATAAAATAAAAGATATATTGTAAAAATGTATGGGCGAACAGTATTTGCCTGTAACTAATGAAAAAATGTAATAAAAAACAATTTACAAGGAGGAAAAAATATGAAGGTCACATATGATAATGAAAATAAGCTATTAAAATTACAAATTACCGAAGAAATTGATCATTGTATGGCAGAAAAAATAAGAAATAAGGCTGATTTCGAAATTCAAAAATATATGCCACAAAAAATTGTAATGGATTTCGGTAATGTTTCTTTTATGGATAGTGCAGGTATTGGAATGATTTTAGGAAGATATAAGACTGCAAAACTAGTAGGAGGTACACTTAATTTGAGTAATATTAAACCTGAAATAAAAAAAGTATTAGAAATGTCTGGTGTTTTAAAAATAATACCAATAACAGACGATTAGGAGGAAAATAAGTGGAAGAAAAATATAATAATGAAATGAAAATAGAATTTATGAGCAACCCTAATAATGAGGCTTTTGCAAGAATTGCGGTTGCAAGCTTTGTGGCTCCATTAGATCCTACAATAGAGGAGATTTCAGACATAAAAACAGCTATATCAGAAGCGGTTACTAATTCAATAATACATGGATACGAAGAAAATAAAGGAATAGTTACAATAAAGGCAAGAATAAAAGAAAATGTTGTTGAAATGGAAATATTAGATAATGGTAAAGGAATTGAAAATATAGAAAAAGCAAGAGAACCATTGTATACAAGTAAACCAGAACTTGAAAGGTCTGGAATGGGATTTACAATAATGGAAAGTTTTATGGATGAAATGCGTGTGGAATCTACATTAGGAAAAGGAACAACAGTCTTTATGAAAAAGATAATAAGAAACTAAAGGAGAAAACATGTACGAAACAAATACTAAAGACATTATTGAGGCGCAAAACAAGTCAGAAGAAGCAATGAATAAAATAGTAGTAAATAATTCTGGATTGATATGGAGTATAGTAAATAGATTTTTAGGAAGAGGATATTCAAAAGAAGAATTATATCAGATTGGATGCATAGGTTTAATAAAAGCAGTACAAAGATTTGATACAAGTTTTGAGGTTAAAATTTCAACATTTGCTGTGCCTTATATAATGGGTGAAATTAAAAGATTTTTAAGAGATGATGGACCGATAAAGATAAGTAGAAGCATAAAAAAACTAGGTGCGAAAATAAGAGAAGTACAAAGAGAATATCTTATAAAAAATGGAAAAGATATAAAAATATCTGAAATTGCACAAATTTTGAATGTAAGTACTGAGGATATTGCCGTAGCAATAGATGCAACAAAACCAATAGATTCAATAGATGAGTATGCGTATGAGGGAGAAGAAAAAGAAAGTAAAATATCTAAAATAAGCAATAATAAGGATGATGTAGGAGATTTAATAAATAAAATAACAATAAAAAAATTAATAAAAGAATTAGATTCTAGAGAACAACAAATAATAGTTCTAAGGTATTTTAAGGAAAAAACTCAAACAGAAGTGGCAAAAACATTAGGAATATCACAGGTTCAAGTATCTAGAATAGAGAAGAAAGTTTTATTAGAAATGCGTAAAAAAATTGCAGTTTGAGAATTATAATTTCATCATTTTGTATATATTTATATATAAAATTTTTTTAAATAAAAAAGGAGAACTATGAAAAAACTAATATTATTAATTTTAATATTTGTTCTCATATGTTTTGCAATACCAATAATATTTACTAAAAAATACAATAGTCAGGAGGTAATTGCAGAAGTGCCAGAGCAAAAACAAGAATATGATTATAAACAATATAGCACTATAAAACTTTTACATCAAGAAACAGGAGAAATAGAAGAAATTGGTTTAGATGAATATTTATATGGAGTGGTTTCGGCTGAAATGCCTGCAAGCTTTGAAATGGAGGCACTAAAAGCACAAGCTACGGTTGCAAGAACATATACAATTTATAAAATTGTAAATGGAAGTAAGCATGAAGGAGCAGACATATGCGATTTAGCAAGTTGTTGCCAAGCGTGGATTTCTAAAGAAAAAAGATTTGAAAGCTGGAACGAGAACGAAAGAGAAACAAATTGGCAAAAAATTGTATCGGCGGTAGAGGAAACAAAAGGAAAGATAATTACATACGAGGGAGAACCAATAAATGCTTTTTTCCATTCTAATAGTGGAGGAACTACAGAAACTGCAACTAATGTATGGGGAGGTACAAATTATCCATATTTACAAGTAGTCACAACATCTGGAGAAGATGCATACACACAATATAGTTCAGAAGTTACTCTAACTAAAGATGAATTAATACAAAAATTAAAAGAATATCATTCTGATATAGAAATAAATTTTGAAGATGAAGATGCAATAAAAATTTTAGAGAATACAGAAAGTGGAAGAGTTAAAAGTATTAAATTTGGTAATATAGAAATCTCTGGTGTAGAAGCTAGAACGATATTTGGGTTAAAGTCTGCTATGTTTAGTGTTGTAATAGAAGGAGATAATATAAGTTTCAAAGTTTTAGGATATGGACATGGAGTTGGCATGAGTCAAACAGGTGCTGATAGTATGGCAAAATTAGGGAATAATTATGAAGAGATAATAAAACATTATTATATAGGTGTAGAAATTAAAGATGTATAGAATAAAGTAATAAAAAATGGAAATAATTTAACTAAAGATAAAAATAAGGAGGCACGATAACTTTGAGAAGGCAAACAAGAATAAGAAACAAAAGCTATAAATTCTTTTATATTACAGGAGCAGTGGCAATTATACTGGCAATAACACTAGTAATATTATATAGGGTTTATAATAAAAAGTTAGACGACATATCAAAAAGTATGCTATCTACAGAACAAATAATAGGATTAGTCCCAAATACAACAGAAGATAAAGAAGGTGAAATTGAAAGTGCAAGTTCAGATTTAAGTAGAAGCATTGAAGAAGTGCAAGAAAATATGGATAATACCATAGAAAACACAAATGAAGTAAACGAAACTACTACTAATGAGGAAAAAGAAACAGCTCCAATAATAAATCAAGAAGAAGAGCAAGAAGCAGAACCTAAAAAAGAATTAGCATTTTCATATCCTGTAGAAGGAGAAATATCAAGAGAATTTTCAGTAGAAAATTTAATATATTCTGAAACATTAGAAGAATGGACAATCCACCAAGGAATTGATATTAAGGCAGATAGAACAACTGTAGTAAAAGCGGCAGAAGCTGGAATGGTAGTCGCAATAAAAAATGACCCAAGATATGGTTTGACAGTGATAATAGAACATGAAAATGGATTTAAAACAATTTATTCGAACTTATTAACTACAGAATTTGTATCAGAAGATGAAAAAATAGAAAAAGGACAAAGTATAGGAACAATAGGAAATTCAGCAGTATTTGAAATTGCAGATGAACCACATTTACATTTTGAAATGTTAAAAGATGGAGAATATATAGATCCAACATTATATTTAAAATAAGATTTCTGTCCCCACTGACTAAAAAAGAAGGAGCCTAGTTAGGGCTCTTTCTTTTTTGACATCTGGTGCATGAAGAACGCCAGGAACAAGGACACTGCCAGCTCCAATATGGCGAATGCGCTTATGATGACAAGAATGATTCTAAATGACATCCAATGAAATGCCATTTATATTCCTCCTTCCTAGGAAGTATAAAATCATAATAATTATAACATAAAAAAATAATATAGTAAATTATAAAAACTTTTTTAATTTTTCTACACTTTGTTCTTGATAACTTACAAAGTCGTTTATTAAATTTTTAACATCAGTGTCTAAATCATCATGTGCATTTAAAATTCTTCTTCCTTCTATGATTCCCATATTTGTACCTTGCATTAACATCTCAGAAATCTTAGAATCACTCTTATCTTTAATAGTATTAGTTTGAATACCATACCAAAGCATGGCTTTATTAGCAAGACTATAATCATTAGGTTCTACTCCATAATTGGAAAAAGCATCATTAACTTTATCTAAAACATTGTTGTACATACTATATTCGTGCTTTAAATATTCAGAAAGTCTAGATGTTTGAACTTTATCTTGCAAATATTCAATAGAATCCATACCCATTTTAACGCCTTTACAAATTTCCTTTAAAGCTTCAATATTCTTATCCATGACAACCTCCTTTGTTTTTATATTATTAATTATTATCTAAAAAACAAAAAAATATACGATTGACAAAAAGTGTCATAAATAATATACTTATAAATGAAAGAAGGAGACAAAAATGGAAAAAATACTAACAATGAAAAATATAATAATATATTTAATAGCTATAAATATTATAACTTTTTTGAGTATGGGAATAGATAAATATAAAGCGAAAAAAGGGAAATGGAGAACAAAAGAAAAAACGTTATTTATATTGGTAGTTTTAGGTGGAGGAATAGGACGGAATAGCTGGAATGTATTATTTTAGACATAAAACTCAAAAACCTAGATTTTATATAGGCTTTCCCATGATTTTAATTTTAGAAATAATAGGAGCTATAATTTTTTTTGTATAGTTATAAAAAATCCGCATAACAAAGTGTTTTTGCTATGCGGATTTTTTGTAAAAGCATTAAATGTGTTTATAAATCAATTAAAATTAAAAAAGGTACCAAACAAAAATAATGTACACATAATTTTGAAAAATAAAAAGTAAAAAAATATTATAAACAAAACAGAAGTTCAAAATGTGAATAATGATAAAAAAAGAATATAGTAAAATAAGTTATTCACAGAGTTATCCACAGTATCCACATGCAAAAAAGAATTGTTACAAATGAGTTACAAGGGTATACATAAAAATTACAAAAAAATGACAAAGATATTACAAACAGCAAACAAAATTACCAGAAAATTACAAAAAAAAGATAAAATGTTGAAAAATAGGGAAAAGCAAATTGTAATTTGTGAGACACTACTTCTCAGCCTACCTTTTGTATGATTTTTTTA
>CAMEUC010000066.1 GCA_945937855.1 uncultured Clostridium sp.
ACAGCGCCGGTGGGAAGCAAGGAGCGACTTAAAATATATAACACCCTGGGAGCGGATTAATCTAGAATATCTTATGCTAAAAGAGTAAAAACGATAAAAAACCAACACAAGAAAACGAGAGATATACAAAGAAAAAGAAAGAAAACAAGAGAAAAAGTGCCAAAAACGAGAAATGATAAAATTTAATACATATTATAATAATTGCCAAAGGAGTATTTTTTAGGTAAAATATAAAAGGTGTTTTATCAAACCCAGATAGGAGTGTTTAATATTTTAAGAAGTATTAAAAATATATTTATACATATAAGAAGTTCTTTAAAACTAATATTTTTAATAGTTATAGCTGCAATATTAATTATTAGTATAATATCTTTATTTTATAAAGTAACATATAGTGTAACATTAAATGGAGAATTTATTGGATATACAAACAGTAGAACAACATTACAAGAGAAAATTAATATGTATATGGAAGAAGGAGAAACAGCAAATACAGCATTTGTTGAAATCTCATCATTACCCGAATATTCTTTGTGTTTAGTAAAAAAAGGTAATGAAACAAATGATGATGAAATATTTGAAAAGGTAAAAAAATTAGGCACAACATATTATGAATATTATGCAATATTAGAAGGTAGCGATGAAAAATATTATGTTGCAACAAAAGAACAAGCAGAAGAAGTAATTAAACAATTAACAGATAAGAAAAGTAGTAATATAAAGCAAATATCTTATAACCAAGTATTTGGAACAGAAATAAAAGATTTTACAGAATCTGATAAAATAGTAACAGCATTATACAAAAAACCAGTAGTAACTTATTCAAGTTCTTCATATCAAATAGCAAGCTCTACAACAAAAGTAGATTTGGGAATAGGATTAATAAAACCAATATCATCAGGTTATACGATAACTTCTAGATATGGTGCTAGATGGGGAAGTACACATACAGGTTTAGATATAGCAGCCCCAACAGGTACAACTATTGTCGCTGCAGCAGCGGGAACAGTAACACTTGTTAACTATTCAAACACAAGCTATGGAAATTATGTGAAAATATCACATGGAAATGGTGTTGAAACGTTGTATGCTCACTGCAATACTATTGCTGTAACAGGAGGCCAGACAGTAGCCCAAGGTCAGGCAATAGCTACTGTAGGTTCAACAGGAAATTCAACAGGACCACATTTGCATTTAGAAATTAGAGTAAATGGAACAACATTGAATCCACAAAATTATTTATATTAATAAAAGGTCGAGATGCAATCTCGACCCAAATTTTTGCCTATAAAATTAAATAAAATATTTTTGACAAGTTTGAATGGCATAATTTTTTATAATAACTTTTGCATTTTCGTCAATGAAATATTCGTTATTATATATGCAATCTGAAAACTCACTACCAATTAGCATAACTTTAATTAAATCTTTAAGATGGCTGAAATTTAAATGTACAAAGTAATTATCTTCCAGTAGATATAAAGATGAAATTACTTCTAAATTTTTTGGAAATAAATTGCAAAAAGCACATAAGGTTTCAAAGGTATCGAATTTAAACCAAAAAGATTTATTTAATTGTAATTTTCTATATTTCATTTTTGATAGATATAAGGCATATGAATTAGGAAGACGAGTAATGATTAAAATGAATGAATTTTTAGAAGGCACAGAAAATGCTTCTACTATTATTTCACAATTTTTTAAATTGAATCCTACTTGTTTATTTGCAAAATTTAATATTTCTAAAAATAAAGACTGATGCTCAATAGCTTCAGACATAAAAGATTGTATGCTAATATGGTTTTCTTCTAAATCTTCTATATTTATTATAACTTCTAATTTATTTTTATTAATTTTTTCTATCTGCATTAAAAGACCTCCAATTAATATAATTATAACATCCTATAGCAAAAAAATAAATGATAAAAATTTGGTAATTTTCATTAATATATTTTATTAAAATAAAAAAATAAAGTTACAGATTAAAAATAATAATTTATAGAAGTGTGAAGTGGGATGTGGGATGTGGGAAGTGCGAAAATTGGTGATTGTCTACGTAGCCTATCCCTAAAAGCCCATCTCTCACTTCTAAATTATTATTTTTATATATAAAGGTTGAATTTTTGCATAAACCACGATATAATATGTAAGAATTTAAAACACATAGGAGGAATGAAAAATGGCTACAAGAGAAAGAAATTTTTGGATATTATTAGTGTTTTTATTATCAGGTTTAGTAATTGGAGGATTACTTGGAGAAATTGCTTCAAAAGTAGATTGGTTATGGTGGTTATCTTATGGAGAGAGTTTTGGAATATCGTCACCAATTGAATTGGATTTAAGTGTTATAAAAATAACATTTGGGCTAATGTTTAAAATAAATATCTCGAGCATAATAGGAATGGCAATAGCAATATTTATTTATAGAAAGATGTGATGGGATTAGCAAACAATGAAGAATGAATATTAATGAAGATTTTTGTTGTAGAATGATGAAAAGCTACCCGAATTATTCACTATTCATTATATTAGGGTAATATGGGGGAAGAAAGGAATTTTATGAAAATAAAAGAATTACCCATATCGGAAAGACCTTATGAAAAATTAGAAACATATGGTGCAGAAAAATTATCAAATGCTGAATTATTGGCTATAATAATAAAGACCGGCACAAGAGAAAAAACAGTTGTTACAATAGCACAGGAAATTTTGAACTTACAATCAGATAAAGAAAATAAAAACTTGAGATTTTTACAAGACTTATCAATAGAAGATTTTATGAAAATAAAAGGTATTGGAAAAGTAAAGGCTATTCAATTAAAAGCGGTATGTGAGCTTACTAAAAGAATTTCCAGACCTATAAGTAATAAAATAAAAATTAAAAATTCAAAAGATGTTGCAGATTTACTTATGCCAGAAATGAGATATGAAAAAAGAGAAATAGCAAAAGTATTGCTGTTAAATAGTAAGAACATAGTATTAAAAATAATTGATATTTCACTAGGAGGAGCGAATTTTGCATGTATAGAACCAAAAGATGTTTTATCAGAAGCATTAAGAATGCAAGTGCCGAAGATAATTCTTGTTCATAATCATCCAAGTGGAGATGCAAGGCCAAGTAAGAGTGACTTTACATTAACTGAAAGACTATATGAGGCATCTGAGTTAATAGGAATAGATATGCTAGACCATATAGTAATTGGAGATGGAACATATGAAAGCATTTTTAGAAAGGATTAATGAATTATGAGTTTTTTTAATTTTAAAGGAAAAGACATTGGAATTGATTTAGGTACAGCCAATATTTTAGTAATGTTAAAAGGAAAAGGTATAATATTAAATGAACCATCTGTTGTTGCTATAGATAACCTTACTGGTGAAATTTTAGCAACAGGTAGAGAAGCGAAGGAAATGCTTGGAAGAACACCAGATTCTATTAAGGCAGTAAGACCATTGCAAGATGGAGTAATTGCAGATTTTACAGCAACACAATTGTTACTAAAAAATATAGTATCAAAAGTTTGTCAAAGATATAATGCTGGTAGACCAAGAGTTGTAGTAGGTGTACCTTCTGGAATAACAGAGGTAGAAGAAAGAGCTGTAGAGGAATCTATTCTAAGAGCAGGAGCAAAAGAGGTGTTCTTAATAGAAGAACCGATGGCTGCTGCTATTGGTGCAAATTTAGACGTTGCAGAACCTACTGGTAATATTATTGTTGATATTGGAGGAGGAACCACAGAGGTTGCAGTTATTTCTTTAGGAGGAATAGTGGTATGTAATTCTTTAAGAACAGCTGGAGATGAATTAGATGAGGATATTATGAACTATGTAAAAAAAGAATTGGGACTAGCTATTGGAGAAACTACGGCTGAAGAAATAAAAAAAGAAATTGGATGTGCTACACCACTTGTTACTGAACTTAGTATGGAAATAAAGGGAAGAGATTTAACTACGGGCCTTCCAAGAACAGCAGTAATAACATCATCTCAAGTAGAAGAAGCAATTAGAGAATCTATATATGAGATTGTAGAGGTTATAAAATTAACATTAGAAAAAACACCACCAGAACTCGCATCTGATATTGTAGAAAGGG
This sequence comes from uncultured Clostridium sp., assembly GCA_945937855.1. GTDB lineage: Bacteria > Bacillota > Clostridia > TANB77 > CAG-508 > UMGS1933. Next base: position 4,094 of record CAMEUC010000066.1, read on the forward strand.
GAATTATACTTGCAGGAGGAGGAGCACTAATTAGAAATTTTGACCAACTAATAAGTAGTGAAACTGAAATGCCAGTGCATGTGGCAGATAATCCATTAGAATGTGTAGTAAGAGGTACAGGAAAGACACTAGAAGATTTGGAAAAATTAAGAGAAGTTTTAACTAATGCACGTAAGAGAAGATAAATGGTAATTTGGAGGTGCGAGGTGTGAGGTGGGAAGTGTGATTTGGTAAGGACAAATCTTCGAAGAAATTACCCTAAAATCGCACCTCGCACTTCAGTTTGCAAAAGCCAATGCTTTTGCAAACTACAATTTATTTATAAAAATTTCAAATTTAAGAGGAAGGGCTTATGTATAAAAATAAAAAAAAGGGAATAGCAGGAAGTATTATAACAGCTATTATTTTAATTGCATTAGTATTTATTACAAATATTAGTATAAATAATTTTTCAAAAGTAGAAAAAGTTTTTAATAAAATTGTAATGCCTATACAAAATGGACTTACATATTTGAAAAATAAGATTGCAGGAAATGATAGTTTCTTTGAAAATGTAGATATATTAAAAGCAGAAAATGAAGAACTAAAAAAACAAAATGAAGAATTACAAAAAAAATTAGAAGAGTTAGAAATAATTAAATCTGAAAATAATATTTTAAGAGAATATGCAAATTTAGCAGAGCAATATTCAGAGTATGAAACAGTAGCAGCATATATTATAAATAAAGACACCAGTAATTTAAGTAATACTTTTGTTATAAATGTCGGAACTAATAATGGAGTATATGAAAACATGGCAGTAATGGGAAAAGACGGATTAATAGGCCATGTTATATCAGCTACTAATAATACATCAAAAGTTCAACCCATAATAGACGCAGCAAGTAGTGTAAGTGGAGTAACAACTGCGACAAGAAAAAATGTGATAGTAAAAGGACAATTAGATTCAAATAAAGAACTAAGAGTTAATTGCATGCAAGTAGATTCAGAATTGGTTATAGGAGATACAATTGAAACTTCTGGCTTAGGAGGGATTTATCCAAAAGGAATAAAAATAGGAACAATAAAAGAAATAATTGAAACAAAAAATCAAAGTGAAAGATATGCAATACTAGAAACAACTGTAGATTTTGAAAATTTAGAATATGTATTAGTGATAAAAAAATAATGGTTTAAAAACCATTATTTTTTTCTGGAATATCTTCGTTTTGAATTTTTTCCAATGTTTGAGTCTTAGTAGCTGTTCGAGAAAGAGACATCTCTAATATTGGAGTAGCTACTATAATATATGTAGATTCATTATTTGCTTGTTCAATATTATTTTGATCTTCTACGGTCAAAGAATATATAGAGCTTTCTGAATTTAAAGAATATGTAGAAAACTTTTCTTCCTCTTCTTCTTGAGATTCTAAGCTTAAAGAGTGGGTATAAGAATTTTCTTGCTCTTCCTGTGGTTCTGCAGCTAAAGAACTTGAATAATTTGTTATTTTTTCTTCTAATTTATTATTAGAAGAAGCATCAGTAAGTACTAATGTATCATAAACAGGTATTTGAACAGCTGGAAGTTCTTTCTTTATTTCTCTATCACTTGAAATTTCCACAGTTTTTTCAGAAGAGGTATCGATATCTGATATAACAGGAGTTTCATCTACTATAGTAGATAATTGTTCTTTTGGAACAGAAGGAAGTTCATAAGTTTCTAAAGGATCCTCTAAAAGATCTTCTATGACAATATTATAAACAACTTCATCTTCTTTAGTTTCACTAACAGCTCCGTCTTCATCATAAAGTTCATCTTCTTCTGGTGAAGTTAAATTCTGATCATTATCATAAACGGGTAAAATCATTAATGTATTACTATCTTTGCTTTCACTAATTACACTTTCTTGCTCAGAAGTAGCATGTATTTTTACAAGGTTATCCTTTCCAGAGTTAGATAAAGTATTTCCCTGCGCAATAATACCTAAATAGTTTAGTATAACATCTTTTCTAATTTCATCAATTTTAGAAAAATTTTGGTAAGTTAAACTAGTATTAATCTCTGGAATATAATATGAAGCTTGAGTTGGGATTTTATACCCAGCACTTACAAATTGTTTGATAATTTCATCTCTTGCAAATTGTGTAAAATTTACTTTTCTATTTACGTATATCCAATTTAAAAGACCTTCTAAATTATGTGAATTTTTACTAAATATATCTTTTAAATTGCTAAGAGCTCTAAGCTGAATAGAAGTGGTAGAAGCTTTGGAAAGGATAGAACTTTTATCGTCTATATCAAATCCTTTTACTAAAAATTCTTCACTAATAGACATAGCTTTCATTGTAATAGCATTGATTTTTTGTTTTGAAGTATCACTAAAATGTGCGTAATCATATTGAGATAAAATTGAAGCTATTGCATCTACGGCAGTAGTACCATTATTAATAGATATAACATCTTGTAATTGCTCTAAAGCAGTTTCTTCATTTTTCTTTTCAGAAATGGATTTTAGTACTTCAGCAGTAATTGTGCTTAATTCATTTTGTAATCTGTCTGGGAATTTTTCAACACAATACTTATTTTGCCAATTACTTATTTCTTGAGCATAAGATTTGCTATCCATAGATTGACCTTTATCTTTTAGCTCTTTTAGGCTTCGCGTTGCTTCATCTTGATTTCTTAGCTCTTTAGAAGGTAGTAATAGTAAAGTACAAACTTTAGGTCTATAATAACGGTCAAAACTATATATAGATAAACCATTTGCTCCTAAGGTTTCTTTCCATTCTTTTATTTCTTTCAAGGCAGTTTTATAATCATTAGTTTTTTTTGCGGAATTAATAATTTGTTCTAAAGATTTATAAGCTTCTACTTGTTTTTCTTTTTCATGTAAAACTTTGGCAGCTAAATAATCTCCCATAAGTCTAGATAAAAAATCTTTATTCAAAATAGCTTTGATTTTTCGTACTATTTCAGGATTGATAAAATCAGCTAGGGGATATTTTCTTTCCCATGCTGCTATTTTATCTTCAATACCATTAAAATTTCCGAGTTTCAATAGCTATAACAAAAATCATACGTAATTCTTCATAAGCTCTATCCTCATTAAATTTTGGTTCCATATTATTAGTATCTTTATTAGTACTCATATATTTGCCTCCTAACCGTACATATTATACCATATTAAACCTTAAAATAAAAGAGGGGAACAGATAAATTGTAATTTGTGTGAGTACCGTATTTGTTAAAAATATCAAAAGAC
>CAMEUC010000067.1 GCA_945937855.1 uncultured Clostridium sp.
TATATAAATCCTCTCCAGATTTCCCAAAGCAACGATTACCGCTTCCATTTTCTCCATTTTGAGCCTTATATTTTTTATTATATCTAAAATTTATTAATGTATTTTGGTCTGGGTCAACTACAAAATATACATCTCCACCTTTGCCTCCGTCTCCGCCATCTGGACCTCCTGATGCGACATATTTTTCTCTTCTAAATGTAATTGCCCCATTTCCGCCATCTCCGGATTTTACAATTATCTTTGTATAATCTGTAAACATATGTCCTCCTACAATATTCCTATTTTATCTTTTACTTCTTTTAAGGTTTTTGAAGCAACTTCTCTTGCTTTTTCTGCTCCATTAGTATAAATTTCTTGTAAATATTTTGGATCTTCTAGCAATTCTTTATATTTTTCTTGTACTGGTCTTAATCTTTCTACTACTTTTTCCCCTACTGCTGTTTTAAAAGTCCCATATCCAAGTCCAGCAAACTCTTCTTCTATCTCTTTTTCATTTTTTCCAGTTATTGCTCCATATATACACATTAAGTTGCTTATTCCAGGTTTATTTTCTGGATCAAATCTAACTATATTTTCTGAATCTGTAACTGCTTTTTTAAATTTTTTCATAATCACTTCTGGCTCATCATCTAAAAAGATAGTATCATTTAGATTATTTGAACTTTTACTCATTTTACTTGTTGGGTCTTGTAATCCCATTATTCTTGCACTTGATTTTCTTATATATCCTTCTGGTATTACAAAAGTTTCTCCATATATTTTGTTGAATCTTTCTGCTATATCTCTTGTTATTTCCAAATGCTGTTTTTGGTCTTCTCCAACTGGCACTAAATCTGCTTTATATAGTAAAATATCTGCTGCCATTAGTACTGGATATGTAAATAGTCCTGCATTTATATTATCTGCATGTTTTGCAGATTTATCTTTAAATTGTGTCATACGAGAAAGTTCTCCCATATATGTATAGCAGTTTAAAATCCATGCAAGTTCTGCATGTTCCTTTACTTGTGATTGAATAAATATTGTGTTTTTTTCTGGATTAAGTCCAGCTGCTACATATAGTGCTATTATTTTTAGTGTGTTATTTTTTAGTTCTTCTGGGTCATTTCTAATTGTTAATGAATGTGAGTTTGCAATCATATAATAACAATTATATTCCTCTTGCATTTTTACCCAATTATCTATTGCTCCTAAATAGTTCCCTAACTGTAGTCTTCCTGTAGATTGAATTCCACTTAAAATAACTTTTTTATCCATGGATTACCTCCTCATTTAATTTATAAAACATTGCTTTTTATTATACCTTATTTTTATTTTTTTTACAATACAAATGTTTGAAGTTTTAACTATTTATTTTTCTTTGCCATTTCTGGTGTAATCCATTTTGTTGTATAGATTGCTACTGTTAAATATATTATTGGAATAATAGTTGAAATTACTTGTATATATATTCCAACTGAAGCAGGAATAAAGTTTATTATAAAATAGCATATTACTGGTATAGTCATAGCATACAAGCCCATACTATAGATCTCTGCAAATTTTATAGTAACTTTTTTTATTTTACAAATAATAAAAGCAAATAGTGATATTAATAAATCATAAGCAAATACTAATAATGAATGTGCTATGCAATATGATAGTGCATACGCAAGAAAGTAGTATGTATATGAAATATTATCAAATAAATATAACACTTCCTCCTTATCTAAACTTTCTATTTTCTTTCCTAAATATTTTTCTAAAACTTCATCATATGAATACTCTAATACTTGTCCTTGGGAATTAATTGTAGTATATTTGTTAGATGTTAGTAATATTGTTGCTTGTTTATTTTCTTTATATTTATTTACTAATGTTTCATAATCTGTTTTTGTGTCTATTACAATTTGTCCACCAAAATTTATTTTTATCAAGTCATTATCTAATATAATTGCTTCTTCATTTTCACTTGTTAAAATCCCTTCTGCATATGTAAGTTCTGGTAATTTTTCTTGTAAGTATGATTTTAAGCTGTTTACATTTTTTTTCATTTGGAAAATAAAAATTCCAGCATATATAAGAGATAATATTAATAATATATCAAGTATATAATATATGCTTTTTTTCAAGCCTTCTTTTGTTAACAGATTATATTCTTTTATTTTAAATAGTGAAATATAAATTTTTTTAAAAAAGTTTGTTTTATTTGTTTCCATATTTCCTCCAATATTTTATTTATTAATTTGTCAGCCTACCTTTTGTATGATTTTCTAAAAAATTAAATTCTCCAAGGCATACGCGGGTCTTCCCCCGTGATCTGCGGACTGTCAAATTTAATTTTTTATAAAATATACAAAACGGCTGACATATTGTACCCATAAATCAGTCTATTTATAATTTTAGGGCGCATGGTCATGCGCCCCTTGTTATATTATTCTTCCACTTGTTCATCTACATATGTTGCACAATATTCTTCATATTTTGTTTTTAAATCTTTATCATAGAATTTTAAGTTTGCTTCTTTTCTCATGTTTATTAAAGTCTTATAATACAAATTATAATCTTCATCCATTATGTCTTCTGCAAGTATGTTAACTATTGCCATTTTATCATCTCTAGATATTTCCTCTGTTTTTTCTGTTTTATCTGTACAATAAATTACATGATATCCATAAGATGTTTTTACAGGAGTTTCAGTATATGTATCTTTTTCTAATGTTTTTAATGCATCTATATATTCAGTTTCAAGGTTATCAAATGCACCAACTGCTCCTAAATCTTCGTTTACCGCATTATCTGGATACTTTTCTACATATTCTTTTGCAAGTGTATCAAAATCTGCTCCATCATTTAATCTTCCAATTATTTCATTTGCGACTGCTAAAGCTTGTTCATCTGTCATATCATCTGATGTTGTTATTAATATATGTTTATTACTTATTTTACCAAATGCATTTTCATCATAATATGTTTTAACTGCATTTTCTTCAAGCTTTGTCTCTAAATAATCATAAAAATATATCGTTCTTTTATAATCTAATGATAAATAGTCTACAAATGCATCATAATCTTCAAATCCATTTTCTGACAAAAATTCTTCTTCACTATATCCATATTGTTCATATTGTGAAATGTAACCATCTGCCATTTTCTTAATGTCATCTATTTCTTCTTCAGTTAAATGATATTTTTTATTTAATATAGCTGCATCAACATCTTCCAAAACTAGACTTATAGAATAATAATCTTTCATTTTATTATATAAACTTCCTGTTGTTATTACTTTTCCTCCAACTCTTGCTACAAAGCCTCCATTAACAAAGAACATTATTCCTGCACCAATTAATAATCCTACTACTAAACTAATAATAACTTCCTTTTTTAAAAAATTTTTTAAAACATTTTCTTTTTTGTTTTCTTCCATTTTCATTTTCCTTTCTAATATAAATTTGGGATTAACCAGTAAATATATAATTTATAATTATTAAAAGAATATTAAAAAATTATATGTTTATAGTTTTAATATCTGTCTATGTCCATTTCAATGCATTGATGTGTTTTTAAACTTTGTTTTACATCCAAAATTCTTTGATTTGATGAACCTCTAAATTTTAAAGTAGGATCTTTTAGGTCTTGTTTAAATCTTCCATCTACTAATACATCTATTTCATTTAAGCAATCCATTGTATCTGGGTCATCTCTTTTTACTAATTCATCTAAGGTATAGCCTGAATAACACCATACATTAAAGTCTTTTTTAACTTTTTTTACATCTTTTATAAAATTACAAACTTCTTTTATATTCTCCCTACATAAAGGTTCGCCACCACTTATGGTAATCCCTTTTAAAATTGAATTATTTTTTATTTTTTCTAAAATTTCTTCCTCATTAAATTTTTTACCAAAGTTAAAATCTTGTGCTTCTTTATTGTGGCATCCTGGGCAGTGGTGTGGGCAACCACTTACAAAAAGTACTGCCCTCCATCCTAGTCCATTTGAGATACTTTCATCATAAAATCCTGCAATTTTCATTGTTTAACATTCCTTCTTTTAAATAATAGTTGTTTCTAATATTAAAATATCTAATATATTTAAGCACGCGAAGTGAGCAGTGAGATGTGGGAAGTGAGAAGGTAGAAAATAAGTCTACGAAGCCTTGCTCTGAAATCTCACCTCACACTTCGCACTTTTCACATCTCAATTATTATTTTCATCATGTGTTACTCTATCGTGCAATTCTGCTAACTTTCCTCTATTCCATCTTGATGTTGTTCCAACTAAATATCCTGTTATTCTTTGTATAGTATCTATATTTTCGCTATGACATACTGGGCATTCTTTTAAATCTGCATCCGCATTTTCAAATCCACAGTCTAAACATCTGCTTCTCGTGTGGTTAATTGAACCATAACCCATATTGTATTTATCCATTAGATCTACTACTGCTTCTACAGATTCAGGGTTATGTGTTGCATCTCCATCTAATTCTATATAGAATATATGTCCTCCCAATGTTAATGCATGGTAAGGTGCTTCTATTTTTGCTTTATGCTCTGCAGTACATTTATACCATACTGGTACATGGTTACTATTTGTATAATATTCTTTATCTGTAACTCCAAGTATAGTTCCAAAATCTCTTTTATCCATTTTAGTAAATTTGCCAGATAATCCTTCTGCTGGTGTTGCAAGTAATGAATAATTTAAGTCATATCTTTCAGCATATCTATCACAAGCTTCTTTCATTTGAGTTACTATTTCTATTCCTAGTTTTTGAGATTTTTCACTTTCTGCATGGTGTTTTCCAGTTAAAACCGTTAAACATTCTGCAAGTCCTATAAATCCTATTCCTAATGTTCCATGTTTTAATACTTCTTCTACTCTATCTGTTGGTTTTAAATTTTCACTATCTTGCCACAATCCAGACATTAATAGTGGGAATTGTTTTGCTACAGCTGTACATTGGAATTTATATCTATCATATAATTGTCTTGCAGCTACATCTGTATATTGTTCTAGTTTATTTAAGAATATTTTTTTAACTTCTTTATTATATTTTTCTGTCATAAATTCTTCACTGCCTTTGCCAAGGTCAAAGTTCATTCTTAAATTACTTTGTGCTTCTCTTGCAGATTCTATTGCTATTCTTACCAAGTTTACAGTTGTAAATGATAGATTTCCTCTTCCAACAGATGTATCTTCTCCATGTCTATTTGCAAATACTCTTGTTCTACATCCCATTGTTGCTACTTCATAATAATATCTGTTTGGATCTTCTGCCTTCCACTTTGGATGTGTGTTAAATGTTGCATCTAGGTTTAAGAAATTTGGGAAAAATCTTTTTGCTGTTACTCTACATGCAAGTTTATATAAGTCATAGTTTTTATCTTCTGGTAAATAGTTAACTCCTCTTTTCTTTTTCCAAATTTGTATTGGGAAAATAGGTGTTTCTCCATTTCCAACTCCTCTTTCAGTAGAAAGTAACATTTCTCTAATTATGCATCTACCTTCTGCAGAAGTATCTGTTCCATAGTTTATTGAACTAAATACAACTTGGTTTCCACCTCTTGAGTGTATTGTATTCATATTATGTATAAAAGCTTCCATTGCTTGGTGAACTCTGTTTACAGTATTGTTTATTGCAAGTTGAACATATTTTTCATCACCTTTTAAATCTTTTGTTTCTTTCTTTATATAGTCTTTTACTTCATAATCATATAGTTTTGATAAATCCATATCTAAAACTTTTTCAATTTTTTTAACTTCTTCTACAAATGTTGTTTTTACATATGGTGCTAGATAGAAGTCAAATGCTGGTATTGCTTGTCCACCATGCATTTCGTTTTGTACTGTTTCTAAAGAAATACATGCTATAATACTTGCTGTTTCTATTCTTTTTGCAGGTCTTGAACTTCCATGTCCTGCTCTAAATCCGTTTTTTAATATTTTGTCTAAAGGATGTTGAATACAAGTTAAGCTTTTTGTTGGATAATAATCTTTATCATGAACATGTATATATCCGCCATTTACAGCATTTCTTGCTTCTGTTGATAATAGAAAATCGTCAACAAATGGTTTTGTTGTTTCACTTGCAAATTTCATCATCATTCCTGCTGGTGTATCTGCATTCATATTTGCATTTTCACGTGTTACATCATTAGATTTTGTTTCTATAATTTCTAGGAACATATCTTTTGTTTTTGATTTTCTTGCCACATCTCTGTTGTATCTATATGTAATATATTCTTGTGCAACTTCTTTTCTTGATGAGCCCATTAATTTTTTTTCTACTAAATCTTGAATTTCATAAACAGATACTTGTACTTTATCTTTTAATTGATTTTTTACACTATCTGTTATTTTTGTGGCTAAGTCTATATCTACACCTCCTGTTGTGTGTGACATAGCTAATGTTATAGCCTTAATAATCCTTTCTTCGTTAAATTCTGTTACTCTTCCGTCTCTTTTGATAACTTGCATTTTTTAATCCCCCTTATTGTTTCTTATTTTATATATTTCATTAGTATCTTGCCGAAAGTTTTGATTTGTAAGTTTTTTCATTTTTTTGTCATTTTTAAAAAAATCATTTTTTTGCAAACTTTATTTTCTTGATTATTTTTATTGTTTTGTTTTTCCGTCCTCTTTTCTTACAGCAATCTAGCTTTCGTGCTTTTTGATTTCATTTTGCCTTTTTGGTTTTTTAAACTTTTTTTTAGTTTTTTCTGAAATCGAATTTATTTTATACGAAGATTTTTATATTGTCAATACAAAAGTTAAAAATGTAATATTACATTTTTGTTACAAAAAAATAATGTCTGATTTTGAGAAATTTTAGAAAAAAAATGTTGGGGTCGCTACTTAAGGGCGACCCGCAAACATATTAAATACAATTTCGGGGCGCCGAAGACTGCGCCCCTACAATAACATTTTATTTTTTATTGGTTTTCTATTGTTTAAATTATTTATATATTTTTTACACGCTCATTATTTCTTTTTCTTTTGTAGCTACCATATTATCAATTTCTGCAACTTTTTTATCTGTTAATTTTTGTATTTGGTCTTCTGCTACTTTTAAATCGTCTTCTGTTATTTCGCTATTTTTTTGTTTAGCTTTTGCTTCATCTATTCCATCTCTTCTTATAGAACGAATAGCTACTTTAGATTCTTCTCCCATTTTCTTTATGTCTTTTACTAATTCTTTTCTTCTTTCTTCTGTTAATTCTGGGAAAGCAAGTCTTATTACTTTTCCATCATTATTTGGATTTATCCCTATTTCTGATTTTAATATTTCTTTTTCTATTTCTTTTAAAAT
>CAMEUC010000068.1 GCA_945937855.1 uncultured Clostridium sp.
AACATCAAAGCAAGTTCTATACTTTTCTAAGTTTTCATCTGAATTTTCATCTAAAAATGCAAATGTTAATGTATTTTGTAGTTTTCCCTCATCCATCATTTTTATGTCTTCTATTAAATCTCCAAATAGTAATGCTTTAGATTTAGTATTTAAATTGTTTCTAATTTCTTCTGGAATTTTCTTATATTCTTTATTTGATGTTGCCATTATATTGTCTAAATCTATTTTTGTCTTTCCATCTTCAAATTCAAAAAAGTTTGAAGTAATTGTCATATTTTCAAATAAGCATTTTTCTTTTCTTAAAAATTCTTTTACAATGTTTCCTACACCAGACGACATTACTACAACTGGAATATTTTTTTCGTTCATTTCTTGTAAGAATTCTTTTGCGCCTTTTCTTAAATATATGTCAGCTGTTTCAACTGCCTTATCTACACTTTCTTTAGTTATATATTCTGCTAAAAGTTTAAAACTTTTTTGTGCCCATTCTTTCATTACTTTTGCTTTTTCTTCTTTTCCTAAAGTATAGTCCAGTTCTAATGGTCTGTATTGATTATAAATTACTGTCCTTTTTTCAAACAGTTCTCCTCCTATGTAATGTGGTATTAACCCTACGGAGGTTTCACTTTTTGGAGTTGTAAGAGTATGGTCAAAATCTGTTATTACAAAATAATCATTATTTAAATTTTCAAAATCTTTTAGCCTTTCTTCTTTTATATATTCCATACGACTCCTTTCTTTTTGCATTAAGAAATCAAAAAGACTTTTAAAGAAATCGCTTTAAAAAGTGTTTCTTTAAAAGTCTTGCTTACCTTTTAGGTTTACTAACCAGTTAAAAACGAGTTTGTTGATTAGTAAGTTTTAAGCTACTCCCTTTTAAAATTATAAAGAGTAATTCGTGCATATTCATTTTCCGTAAATATAATATATAATTTTTTTAAATTTGTCAAGATTTATTAAAAATTTATTTTTCTTTTGCTGCTTTTACCAACCCTACAAATAATGGTGCTGGGTTATTTGGTCTTGATTTTAGTTCTGGGTGGAATTGTCCTGCTATAAAATATGGATGTGATGGCAATTCTACAATCTCAACTAAACTTCCATCTGGCGATGTGCCTGAGGCAATAAGTCCAGCTTCTTCTAATTGTTGTTTATATTCATTATTATATTCAAATCTATGTCTATGTCTTTCTGAGATTTTAGTTTTTCCGTAAACTTTACTAGCCAAAGTTCCTTCTTTTATTATACAATCATATGCACCCAATCTCATTGTTCCGCCTTTTTTGTCTATGTTTTTTTGTTCCTCCATAATATGAATCACTGGATTATTTGTGTTCTCATCAAATTCTAATGAATTTGCATCTTTTAAACCTAATACATTTCTTGCAAATTCCACAACCGCCATTTGCATTCCAAGGCATATTCCAAGGAACGGAACTTTATTTTCTCTTGCATATTTTATTGTTTCTATTTTGCCTTCAATTCCTCTATTTCCAAATCCACCTGGAACAATTATTCCTTGGTATTTTCCTAAAATATCTTTTGAGTTTTTTGCTGTTATAGTTTCACAATCTATTAGGTCAATATCTACATTTACATCATTTGCAAATCCTGCATGTTTTAAGCTTTCCATTACAGAAATATATGAGTCATCTAATTGTACATATTTCCCAACAATTGCAATCTTAACACTTTTATCTCCAATATGTCTAATGTGTTCTATCATTTCCTCCCATTGTGAATTGTTTGGTTCTATATTTCCTAATTTCAAATGCTTGCATACTTCTCTTGCTAATCCTTCTTTTTCTAGCAATAATGGGACTGCATATAAATTATCTGCAGTAGTATTTTGTATTACACTTGTTTTTCTAACATTACAAAATAGTGCAAGTTTTTCTCTTACAACATCGGTAATTTCCCTTTCAGTTCTACACACTAAAATATCGGGTTTTATTCCTAAACTTTGTAATTCTTTCACCGAGTGCTGTGTTGGCTTAGATTTTATTTCATTTGATCCAGAAATATAAGGAAGTAATGTTACATGAATATATAACACATCTTCAGGATCTTTTTCTAATCCTACTTGTCTAATTGCTTCTATTATTGAAAGTCCCTCAATATCCCCAACTGTTCCTCCAACTTCAGTTATTACAATATCTATGTATGTATTATCAAAACTATAGATTTTTTCTTTAATTTCATTTGTAATATGAGGAATTACTTGCACAGTTTTTCCTAAGTAATCTCCTCTTCTTTCTTTTTCAATTACATTAGAATAAATTTTTCCCATTGTAATACTAGAGTTTTTAGTTAAATTCTCATCTATAAATCTTTCATAATGTCCTAAATCCAAATCTGTTTCTGCGCCATCATCTGTAACAAAAACCTCTCCATGCTCATATGGGCTCATTGTTCCTGGATCCACATTTATATATGGATCAAATTTTTGTATTGTTATTTTATAACCTCTATTCTTTAATAATCTTCCAAGTGATGCAGCAGTAATACCTTTACCAAGCCCAGATACTACCCCACCTGTTACAAATATGTATTTTGTTTTTTTCATAGTAACCTCCCAAAATAAAAATAGATTTAAAAAACTCACCCCAAAATGGGGTTTTTTTTAAATCTATCATCTTAATATTATGTATTATATTTTAACATTTTTTTTGTAAGATTACAAGAGTTTTGGAAAAATATTGTAGATTTATTGTTATAGTTCAGCAAACTATAATAATAATTAATCGCCAATTTTAGTTCCTAATTTTTTTCCGCCTATTAAATGGAAGTGTAAATGTTTAACCTCTTGTCCTCCATCTTCTCCACAGTTTACTACTACTCTAAAGCCTTTTTCATCTATACCTTCTTGTTTTGCAATTTTATTTATAACACTATAAATTCTTCCTACTACAGCTTCATCTTCTTGTTTTAAATCTACTAAACTACTTATATGTTTTTTAGGAATTACTAGCACATGTACTGGTGCTACTGGGTTTATATCTCTAAATGCTAATACTTCTTCATCTTCATAAACAATATTTGATGGGATTTCTCCTTTTATTATTTTACAAAATAAACAATCATTCATGGTACATTCTCCTTATCATTTTTAATTTTTTTGAAGTGAGAAGTGTGCTTTTTTTGTATTTTCTTCGAAGTATGTACCATAAATTACCCACCTCGCACTTCACACCTCTCACCTCTTCTCTATAACAATACTGCTTTTATACGTCTTACTCCTGCTGATGATGATTCTTCTTTTTTTATTTTAAATGTTCCAAGCTCTGATGTATTATTTACGTGAGGTCCTCCACAAAGTTCCATAGAAACATCTCCAATTTTATATACACTAACTACATCTCCATATTTTTCAATAAACATTGCTTCTGCTCCAAGTTTTAGTGCATCTTCTTTTTTCATTTCTAATCTTTCTACTGGTATCCCCATTTTTATATATTCATTTACTAATTCTTCTACTTTTTGTTTTTCCTCATCTGTCATTTTTGCATCATGTGAAAAGTCAAATCTCATTCTTTCTGCTGTTATATTACTTCCTTTTTGATGTACATGAGGTCCTAGCACTTGTTTTAAAGCAGCATTTAAAAGGTGTGTTGCTGTATGGTATTTAGTTTCCATTTCTCCTGTTGATGCAAGTCCTCCTTTAAATTTTCCCGTTGCTCCTTCTCTTGATTTTGCTTGATGCTCTGCAAATTTTTCTTCAAAGCCCTTTGTATCAACTTCTAAGTTTCTCTCTTTTGCAAGTTCAACTGTTAATTCAATCGGAAAACCATAAGTATCATATAATTTAAAGCTATTTTCTTTATCTATTAGATTTCCTTCTAAATGAGATACTATTTTTTCAAATTCTCTTAAACCTTTTTCTAAAGTTCTATTAAATTTTATTTTCTCATTTTCTAATACATCTAAAATTACTTGTCTGTTACGTTCTAGTTCCGCATAATATGGCGCATATTGGTCTATTATTAAGTTCGCAAGTTCTTTTTCCCAAGAGCTATTTATATCTATTTCTAGATTTTTAGCATATCTAATAATTCTTCTAATTAGTCTTCTTAAGATATAACCTTGGTCTGTATTTGAAGGTTTAATTCCTGAGTCATCACCACTAATTACTACAACTGCTCTCATATGATCTGCAATAATTCTCATTGCTTTAGTGTATCTTTCGTCATCATATGATTTGCCAGAAATTTCTTCTATTTTTTCTATAACATCTTTCCAAACAGATGACTTATAATTATCTGTTTGGCCTTCTAAAATAGCTGTGACTCTTTCTACTCCTAAGCCAGTATCAACATTTTTATGTGCTAATGGTTTAAAAGTTCCATCTGCTTCATGGTTATATTGCATGAACACATTGTTCCAAATTTCTACCCAAGTTTCATCTTCAGGGTCAAATTTTTCTGGAACAGCTTCGCTACCTCTCCAATAAAAAATTTCTGTATCTGGTCCACATGGTCCTGTAGATTCCATATTAGGCCACCAGTTATTTTCTTCTCCTAAAAATGCTATTCTATTTTTATTTATTCCTAAAGACTCCCAAACTTCAGCCGATTCATTATCTGCTGGCACAATACTATTTCCTTTAAAAACTGTAACTGCCAATTTTTCTACTGGAATATTTAATCTTTTAGTTAATAACTCAAAACTCCAAGTAATAGACTCTTTCTTAAAATAATCTCCTAAAGACCAGTTTCCTAGCATTTCAAAAAAAGTATGATGAGTATTATCTCCTATTGAATCTAAATCATTTGTTCTAAAACATTTTTGAACATCTGTAAGTCTTTTTCCTTCTGGATGTGGTTCTCCTTTTAGATATGGTACTAGTGGTTGCATTCCAGCTGTATTAAATAAACATGTTGGGTCGTTTTCTGGTATAATTGGTGCACTAGGTATAATCTTGTGCCCTTTTTCTTCAAAAAATTTTAAGTATGTGTTTTTTAAATCTATGTTTTGCATAACTTGTCCTCCTTAAAAACACGTATATTATACCTCTTTTATATTCTATTTTTCAATAGATTTTAGGAAATTTAAGTAAATTACAATTTATCTACCCCTTTCCTTGCATATTACAGTATTTTGTAGTAAAATATTATAAGTTTAATGGAGGGGTTATTGTGAAAAATAAATTTTTCACAATAACGCTACTATCGCTATTGCCTTTGAGATTTCCTCTCTTCGTTCGGAAACTCAAATCGGCAAATAAAAACCCCTTTCATTCTCGCATTTATTGGGGGTTTTAATAAAATATTTTATAAAGCATTATGCTCGAATGGGGGTTTTTATATTATGTTAGATATTAAATTTGTTAGAGATAATCCCGATATTGTGAAGGAAAATATTAAAAAGAAATTTCAAGACCATAAACTTATTTTAGTAGATGAAGTTTTAGAGCTTGATAAAAAAAGTCGTGAAGTTAAGTTCCGTGGTGATGAACTTAGAAGTTCTAGAAATAGTTTAAGTAACCAGATTGGTGCTCTTATGAGGGAAGGCAAAAAAGAAGAAGCTGAGGGAATCAAAACTCAGGTTGCTAAAATTAATCAAGAATTACTTGATAATGAAAAATTAGAAGAACAATATTCAGCTGAATTAAAAGAAAGATTAATGAAAATACCAAACATTATTGATAGTTCTGTGCCTGTTGGTAAAGATGATAGTGAAAATGTTGAAATAGAAAAGTTTGGTGAACCTGTTGTTCCAAGTTATGAAATTCCTTATCACACAGATATTATGGAAAAGCTTTCTGGTATTGATTTAGATTCTGCTCGTCGTGTTGCTGGTAATGGTTTTTATTATTTAACTGGTAATATTGCAAGATTGCATTCAGCTGTTATTACATATGCTAGAGATTTTATGATTAATAAAGGTTTTACTTACTGCATACCACCTTTTATGATTAGAAGTGATGTTGTAACAGGAGTTATGAGTTTTGAAGAAATGGATGCTATGATGTACAAAATTGAAGGCGAAGACTTATATTTAGTTGGTACTAGTGAGCATTCTATGATTGGTAAATTTAAAGATCAAATTTTGAAAAAAGATAACCTTCCTTATACAATGACATCTTATTCTCCTTGTTTTAGAAAAGAAAAAGGTGCCCATGGTATTGAAGAAAGAGGTGTTTATAGAATTCATCAATTTGAAAAGCAAGAAATGATAGTAGTTTGTGAGCCAGAAGAAAGTTATGATTGGTATAATAAAATGTGGAAATATACTGTCGAGCTATTTAGAAGCTTAGACATTCCAGTTAGAACTTTAGAATGTTGTAGTGGAGATTTAGCAGATTTAAAAGCTAAGAGCTGTGATGTTGAAGCTTGGAGTCCAAGACAGAAAAAGTATTTTGAGGTTGGAAGTTGCTCTAATTTAACAGATGCTCAAAGTAGAAGGTTGGGAATTCGAGTCAAAGGCGAAAAAGGCAATTATTATCCACATACTTTAAACAATACTGTTGTTGCTCCTCCTCGTATGCTGATTGCTTTCTTAGAAAATAATTATAACGAAGATGGAAGTATTAATATTCCAAAAGTTTTACAACCTTATATGGGTGGAATAGATAAAATTACGCCTTAATGATTTTAATTGGAGGTTAAAATGCTTATTAGAAATCCGCAATTTGAAATTTCTGCTGTTAGCAGGAAACAATATCCAAATAAGGGGTTACCTGAAATTGTTTTAGTTGGTAAGTCTAATGTTGGTAAGTCTTCTTTTATAAACACTATGCTTGGAAGGAAGTCACTTGCTAGAACTAGTAGTGTTCCTCGGTAAAACCCGTCAAATTAATTTTTATAATATTGATAATAATTTTTATTTTGTTGATTTACCTGGGTATGGTTTTAGCAAAATGTCTAAAGAAGAACAAGTTAAATCTGGTATTTTTATTGAAGATTACTTGAAATCTAGAAAAGAAATTGCTTTAGTCATATTTTTAATTGATATAAGACATGAGCCTACTGAAAATGATAGATTAATGTACAAGTACATTATAGACAATGGCTTTCCTTGTCTAGTTATAGCAAATAAGGCAGACAAAATAGCCCATACAAAAGTTGATAACACAGTGGCAGATTTGCAAAATTCATTAAATCCTTTAAAAGATTTAGTGTTTTTACCCTTTTCCTCTGAAAAGAAAATATATGTAGATAAAACTTGGGAATATATAGAGAAATTTATTTAATTAGATAAATAATAATTTGTGTGAGTACCGTATTTGCTAAAAATATCAAAAGACGACCGCCAAATCTCGTCGGGGTTTTTATATTTTATTTT